>JAISYX010000061.1 GCA_031269595.1 Oscillospiraceae bacterium | reverse complement strand
TCAATTCGGTTAACGACATTGTCTTTTGCTTCCCTTTTCTCATTAATAAGCGTAAGCGTTTTCCTGCTCTTGCTAGGTTGATTAATCTTTAGGTTAACGCTGGTGGGGCGAATTGCATTTGCCCGCAAGGCTACAGTGGTGCACCAAATGACTTTGAAACCATAAAAGCTGCGTCATTGCGAGCACGCAACTAAACCCAAATAACTGCAAAGTATGGTGTGCGAAGCAATCCAGTGGGGCAAGGTTAGACGTTCCACAGCAGCACAGGGGCTTGAGTACCACTGGATTGCTTCGCACTTGTAACCGCATGGTAAATTCAAGCTCAGCGGTGCTCGCAATGACGCACGTCAGCGGGGCGATAAAAAAGCAACATTCCTCCCGCTCTCACATCTCCCGCAGACGTGGAAGAGAAAAGTGAAGAGTGAAAAGTGAAAAGTGAAGAGTTGCGGTGGATTTGCTGCGCAAATTTTGATTAAAAGGTCTGTAGGGGACGATGTCCACATCGTCCCCTACGAAAATCAGAAAAAGCTAACAGCGAGGGGCAACAATTGGTGGCAGAACAAGCCTTAAACGGCATCTTCTAGTCTCTAGCCTCTGGCCTCTAGCATCTAGTAGGAGTTGGATATATTGGCAGGCAAAAAAAACAGCGGGCGTTTGGCTCAGGCTTTTGAAGAGAATATTACGGGGAATACAGCAAGGATAGAGTTCTCAGGCAACAGGGAGGTCATTGTTGAGGGCTGCAAGGGTATTTTGGAATATGACGACACAACAATAAGGCTCAACCTAGGCAGAGAGAGCGTGCGATTCCTGGGCAAGGGGCTATCTATAGGGGCTATGTCCGGCAAAATAGCCGTTATTGAGGGCTATATTAACAGCATGGAATTCCTGCGTTAGTTCCTAAGGCATTAAAGGAGGTCGAAGAGAATGCTTATACTTATATTAAGATATATTTTTGGATATGTAGAATTTACCGCAAGGGGAAGGTTCCCCGAGCGGTTTTTAAACCTTAACAGCCGCCAAGGCCTTGCTCTGTGGAACGTCAGGCGCACAGAGCAGGGGCTTCGTGCCTGCATTAGAGCAAAGGAATACAAGCTGCTGCGCTATCCTGCAAAAAAAGCGGGCGTGGTTCTCAAATGCACCAAAAAGCGGGGAATCCCCTTTTATATTAACAAGCACCGCAAACGCTGGGGCATGGTTGCAGGGCCTGCTCTGTGCGCGCTTATACTCTATGTCCTCTCGCTGTTTGTGTGGGCTGTAGACGTTGAAAACAGCTCCAACAACATAGATTCCCAGCTCCTTAAAAACCGCCTTGCCATATATGGCATACGCCCGGGCGTGCTGATAAGCTCTATGAATATAGACACAGCCAAAGAGGCCATTATGCAGGAGAACTCCGCAATCTCATGGATAGCCGTAAACACGGGGGGCAGCCGTATTGTGGTAAATGTGCGTGGGAGAAAGTACTCCCCTGTTGTTGAGGAGGACAAAACACCCTGCAACCTCAAGGCCTTAAAGGCGGGGCAGATTATAAGCATGGATATTGAAGAGGGCAAAAAGATAGCCGAGCCTAATCAAGCTGTGGCGGCGGGTGATTTGCTTGTCAGCGGGGTTATAGACACCCAATCTGAGACCCGTGCAGTACACTCAAAGGGCGTAGTTTGCGCCATGACAGAGAACAAGCTAAGCATTAGAGTGCCGCTTAAGCGCACAGTTAAAGAAAAGACAGGCAACAGCACAAGGCTTGTCAGCGTTGAGGTGTTCGGCTATGAGATACCCCTGTTTTTCAAGAGGCCTCAGGGGGAATTTGAGGAGAGCTACTCAGAAAAGCACCTGATAATCTTGGGCTATCCGCTGGATATAATCAAGCGCAATCTGATATTGGAGGAGCTTGGCGAGAAGGAGATAGAGCTAACTGAGGAGGAGGCAATAGCAGAGGCAAAGGCTCAGCTGGATGAGCTTCAGGCTGTGGAATTTTACGGTGCAAGGGTGCAGTCCGCTGAGGATGAGATAACCGCTTTTGATGATGCGGTTAAGGTTGAACGAACTGTGGTTTGCATTGAAAATATTGCTGTTGTGGAGGAGATTGGAGTTAACAGTTGACACAACAACACGTGAAAAACCTTTGAATTTTAGCTAAATATTTATAAAATGCACAGCTTTATACATTGAATTTTTGTGATAATGTGATATAATATTAAGGGCAACAAGACGTCCGATACCTGACAAAACATAGCAGCTAAAAAACAGAAAGGGTGAGGGAGCAAACGGGCAAATTACTGCTCTTTTACACACGAGTTTATGAACGAACAAACTATAAGCATAGGCCGAATGGAACATGCGCTAAGTCTTTTTGGCAATTTTGATGAGAATATCAAAATGATAGAAAAGGAATTTAACGTCACTGTTACAAATAGGGGCTTTGACATTAAAGTTTCCGGTGAGCCTGAGGATGTCTCAAAGGCTGTGCGCACTATAGGGGCTCTGCTCAAGCTGCTTAATAAGGGCGAGGCTCTCAACGTACAAAACATCAATTATTGCATATCCTTAGTTAACGAGGGCAACGAGGAGAGAGTTGAGGAGATTGCAGGCGAGTGCATCTGCATAACCTCCAAGGGCAAGCCAATCAAGCCCAAAACTCTTGGCCAAAAGAAGTATTGCAAGGCAATTGAAGATAATACCATAACTCTGGGCATAGGCCCTGCGGGCACAGGCAAAACCTACTTGGCGGTTGCCATGGCGGTACATGCCTTTCGCAGTCAAGAGGTCAACAGGATAATTCTAACCCGCCCCGCTGTAGAGGCAGGGGAGAAGCTGGGCTTCCTCCCGGGGGATTTACAGCAAAAGGTAGACCCCTACCTGCGCCCAATTTACGACGCTCTGTTTGACATGCTGGGCTCAGAGACCTATCAGCGTTATGTAGAGCGGGGCAACATAGAGGTAGCTCCTCTGGCCTACATGAGAGGCCGCACGCTGGACGACAGCTTTATCATACTCGACGAGGCGCAAAACACCTCAGGTGAGCAGATGAAGATGTTTTTAACCCGTTTGGGCTTTGGCTCAAAGATGGTTATAACAGGGGACATAACTCAAATTGATTTACCCGACGGCAAGCGTTCGGGGCTTATACAGGCTATGCGCATACTCAAGGGGGTAAATGACATAGCCACCATTCAGTTCACAGGGCAGGATGTAGTTCGGCACAAGCTGGTTCAGGATATAATAAGAGCATACGAAAAGAGCGAGGAAGCCCGCCCAAAAGGATGATGAGAGGAGTATACAGCAACAATGGAAAAGATTAGAGTTATGATAACGGATACTCAAAAAAAGGTAAAAATCCCCACAGGCACAAGAATGCTTGTAAGAAGAGCCTGTAGTGCCGTTCTTAAGGAAGAGGATTTTGAGGGCTCGGCAGAGGTGAGCGTAACCTTTGTGGATGATGATAAGATTCAAAAGCTTAACAAGCAGTTCAGAGGCAAGGATACCTCAACGGACGTGCTCTCCTTCCCTTTGGGCGAAAATGGCGTTTACGATATAAATCCCGAAACTAACTCATATATGCTGGGTGATATAGTCCTCTCAATGGAGCACGCAAAGGAGCAGGCCGAAAGGTTTGGGCACTCCTTTCAGCGTGAGGTGGGTTACTTAACGGCGCATTCTGTGCTGCATCTTTTGGGTTACGACCACGAGGGCGAAAAGATTGACGCCATGCGTATGCGTGAAAAGGAAGAGATAATAATGGATCAGCTGGGCCTCTCGCTAGAGAGCAGCTATGCTAGGGGGAAGAATGGGGCTAGCTTGTTGAATTGAAAGCGTTTTTAATGCATAATTGTGGTGATTTGCTGCGGCAAATTTTAATTAAAAGCCGTAGGGGATGATGTCCACATCATCCCGCAAACACCTACAAATTTCATAAAAACGGTTCGTAGGGGACGATGTCCCATATGCACTAACTTAAGTTTGACAAAACGAAGAATGTGTGATATAATTATCAAGGGTGAAAAAATGGAAAGTATATC
>JAISYX010000025.1 GCA_031269595.1 Oscillospiraceae bacterium | reverse complement strand
CTTTCTCACGCGCTTGACATTCGCCAAGGGCGCTTTTGTCGCGTCTTGAAACGTATAACTTCGCTCCTTACTCTTTTCCAATATTTTTAGCTTGACTTTTTATTGGAAAGCTCCCTAATTAACTTTGCTCCCATTTTATACCTTCCCCTCCCTTTTGTAAAGCACTTTTTGAGTTAATTGTAAATTTTGTAAACCCCCACAAAACAGCTTGTAGGTTTTTGTATAGTTCACAATAGAAAAAGGCGCAGGAAACTCTCATCTCCTGCGCCTTAAACTATACATTATAAATCAAAAATCACTTATCCTCTAAACAAGCAATGCCCGGCAGCTCAAGTCCCTCAAGGAACTCCAGCGACGCCCCGCCGCCTGTGGAGATGTGTGTCATCTTTTCGGCAAAGCCCAGCTTTTCAACTGCCGCTGCACTGTCGCCTCCTCCAATTATGGAGATTGCACCGCTCTCGGCCACGGCCTTAGCCACTGCAATTGTTCCGGCGGCAAAGGCATCCCATTCCGAAACGCCCATTGGGCCGTTCCAAACCACTGTGCCTGCACTCTTTGCGGCCTCTGCAAACAGCTCCGCTGTCTTTGGGCCTATGTCAAGCCCCTGCCAGTTATCGGGGATTTCAGTGGAGGGCACTACACGATTTTCGGCATCTGCGGCAAATTTATCTGCAATGCGGGTATCTATTGGCAGCAGGAAGCTAACGCCCTTTGCCTTGGCTTTTTCAACCAGCTCCTTGGCTAAATCCAGCTTGTCATTTTCACATATGGAGTCGCCGACAGAGCTGCCCGCCGCCTTAATAAAGGTGTAGGCCATGCCTCCGCCTATGATAAGGGTGTCAACCTTTTCAATAAGATTGTTTATAACGCCTATCTTGTCAGAGACCTTAGCTCCGCCTAAAATTGCAACAAAGGGACGCTTTGGATCTGTGAGTGCGCCGCCCATTACGTCAATTTCCTTTTGGATAAGGTAGCCGCTTACAGCGGGGAGATAATCGGCAACGCCTGCGGTAGAGGCGTGGGCTCTGTGGGCTGTGCCGAACGCATCGTTAACATATATCTCGGCTAAAGAGGCCAGCTCCTTTGAAAATGCGGGGTCGTTCTTTTCCTCTTCCTTATGAAAGCGGACATTTTCTATAAGAACTGCCTTGCCCTCTTCAACAGAGGCGGCCAGAGACTTTGCAGAATCGCCTATTACATCGCTTGCCAGCTTGACCTCAAAGCCCAGCTTTGAAGAGAGGTACTTGGCAACGGGAGCAAGTGAAAATTTGGGGTTAAATTCGCCCTTGGGACGGCCTAAATGCGAGCAGAGTATAACCTTTGCGCCCTGTTCCAGCAGGTAGTTAATGGTTTTGAGTGCCTCGTCTATGCGCTTGGGGTCGGTTATATTGCCCTCGGCATCAAAGGGGACGTTAAAATCGCAGCGGACAAGCACCCTCTTGCCCTTTACGTCGATATTCTCGACAGACTTTTTGTTGTAGTTCATTCTAAAACATCCTTTCAATTCATCTCGTTAAAATTATATCAAAGCGTACTTTATAAATTGTATAACATTTCCTGAGTTTTTGCAAGGGGTTTGTTAAGAAAAATCAACTCTTTCTACTGCGCTCTATACTCTGCATAATTAAAAGCGCAACAAAAAAACGGCTATTTAGACACACTTAGACGCAATGCGACCACGCCGTTTTACTTAACCGAATATCTGTAAAGTATGCACCTTGAATAAAAAATAGTTACCAAAGCTTTAACAGTTAGCCTATATTTTAAGAACAAGGCCTCTGCTTTGTCCCTAAAAATATTACTTTTTGTGCAAACCAAACAAAGATGCCTCCTAAAGGTTGCCATTTGTGTAACTTTAGGGTATAATGTAATAAGTAAAGGAGTGCTGATGAATGAGTAAAAAGAGCAAGCGGCCGCTCACCGCTTCAAGCAAAGCCTACAGCAATAAACAATCTAAAAAGTATAAGGTAAAGAGGCCGCAAGGCTTGCTTTACCGCAATTTCTATTATATAGGCATAAATGTAATGCGGCATTCGCACCATATTCTCCGCAAGGCAAAGGCCTTTCTTACCCCTATTAAGGACTTCTCCTTCATGCTGTTTCAAAGGGGCGTTGTTAACAGGTTTAACCGCCTTAGGGACGAATTTGGCGCAGTTAAAAATGACTTTAGCTATGCGGCCAAGCGTATGCGTATAGCCAAGGAGCGGGGCTTTGGGGAGGTTCTGGTTGAACCCCTCCGCCTTATTACCGACGGCATACGCAAGCACCGCAGCTTTGTTAGCAAGCTGTTTAATGTGCTTGCCCCTGCAATCTCTATCGTTTTGCTGGTGCTAACCATTAACTTTTATATGAACCGCAACTATGTGCTGCAGGTGCAATATGGCAATGAGCAAATAGGCTATGTTGCAAACGAGGGTGTATACACTCAGGCGGCAGAGATGATTAGCGACCGCATAGTGGGCGACGCTAAGGATGTCCACCTTGAAAAAGAGCCGACCTTCAAGCTCTCTGTGGGCAAGGATGAGGAGCTTTTAGAGCCAAGAGAGGTCTGTGACACTGTTCTGGGACTTACAGGCGGCGAGATTGAAGAGGCCTATGGCTTGGTTGTTAATAACGAGCTAGTAGGCGCAATCCGCAGTCAGGGTGATATTCAGTTCCTGCTGGACGACTTTCTTGATGCATACAAGAGTGACGCAGGTGCAAAGCGGGTTGAGTTTATAGACGATATTCAGGTGGAGCATGGCTACTACCCCGTTTCAAACATCAAGGACGCCACCGAGCTTAAAAGCGAGATTACCACAACACACCCAACAACTGTTTACTATACAATTAAAAAGGGCGATTCCCCTATAGCTATAGCTAACAAGAACGACATGACAGTTGAGGATTTGAAGGAAATGAACCCCGACCTTGACTCTGAAATGTACCCGGGAGCAAGGGTTAAGGTTCAAAAGGATAAGCCCGTGCTGGGCGTTAAGTCCATAGGCACTAATGTATACTACAAAACGCTGGCCTTCTCTACCAAAACAGAAAAGGACAGCAGCCAATACACCGATTACAAGCAGCTTAAAACCAAGGGTGTTGCAGGCAAAGAGCGTTTTGAGGAGGAAATCACCTATATAGACGGTGACGAGGTATCCCGCAAGCTGATTAACAGGGTTGTGGAATCTAACCCAATTGACGCCGTATATACAGTAGGTACAAAGGAAAGACCCCAGCCTCCCAAGCCAAAGCCTCCTGTTGTTAAAGACAAGCCGGGCGGAGGCAGTGGCGGCTCTCAGGGTGGAGACCCAAGCGACCCAAGCGTTGGGAAGGGCAAATTTGCTTGGCCTGTGCCTGGTGTGCGCACAATTTCATCTCCATTCGGTATGCGTAACGGCAGAATGCATCAAGGTATAGATATAAGCTGCTCCGGCATTAAGGGCAGAGCAATAGTGGCAGCTGCAAGCGGCACAGTTACAACCAAGGCTTACGACAGCGGCGGATACGGCAACTATATTATAATAACTCACGCAAACGGATATTCCACACGCTACGGCCACTGCCTCTCTATCTCGGTTTCACAGGGGCAACAGGTTAGCAAGGGGCAAAAGATAGCCACTGTGGGCAGCACAGGGCGTTCTACAGGGCCGCATTTACACTTTGAAATAAGGGTTAACGGCACTGCAAAGAACCCAATGAACTACTATTAAGTTGAAAATTGACAATTGAAAGTTGAAAGTTGTTTTTTCAATGCATAATGTATAATTCATAATGCATAATTGATCGTCTGCGGGCGAATGCAATTCACCCCTACAACCAACGTGGTTAACTGTTCGCCTCCTGATGTCTTGAACATCAGGAGGCGTTTTGCATAACACAGCAGGGTGCAGGCCTTTTTGGCCTGCACCCTGCTGTTAATATTTATCCTCTAAAAAGCCGTACGGGCCACGGCTTGCCTGGCCCGTTTTATCGTCGCTTCGCACCATGGGTCAGGCAAGCCGTGACCCCTACGAGCCCTAAGACTTAGATAATAGATAATAATTTAAGACGGAAATGCTGCGCATTTTTTTATTAAATATTTAATAAAATTTGCGTAGCAAATCCACCTTAATTTTCAACTTTCAACTTTCAATTGTCAACTAATTTAATAATTAACCGCTCTCTTTTCAAAATAAGCCCTTGGATGCTTGCAGGTTGGGCACAGCTCCGGTGCTTTTTTGCCTACATGCAAATGTCCGCAATTGCGGCAAATCCAAACTGTCTCGTCACCGGCGTTAAACACTAAATCGCCTTCAACATTGGCAAGCAGCTTGCGGTATCTCTCCTCATGGGTCTTTTCAATAGCGGCCACAAGGCGCATTGTCTTAGCTATGTCCGTAAAGCCCTCTTCCTCGGCGGTGTCGGCAAATTCCTTGTACATCTCTGTCCACTCATAATTTTCACCCGCAGCGGCATCTGCCAGGTTTATTGTAGTTGTGGGGATAGAGCCGCCCTTTAAAAGCTTAAACCAAAGCTCTGAGTGCTCCTTCTCGTTGCCTGCTGTCTCGGTAAATATTGCTGCTATTTGCTCGTATCCATCCTTTTTAGCTTGGGATGCATAATAGGTATATTTTGTGCGAGCCTGAGCTTCTCCTGCGAATGCAGCCAACAAATTAGCCTCTGTTCTGCTTCCTTTTAATTCCATTTTAAACCACTCCTTAATTTAATGTAAAGTCAGAGTCTGCCCATGCAGCCCTTTTCTTTTTGAATATACTAAGCACTATAGGCAGTGCTATAAGTATTGCAAGCGGTATTATTATTAACAGCGTAAGCCCATAAAAACCCCAAGTTGTGCCAAAAACGTTGGCTTTATCTTCGGCTTTTTTTACCCCTGTAATGTTCTCACCTGCAATTACAGGCTCTTCAGGAGGAGCATCCCACTCACATATAAAGTGCGTGCCATAGGCAGGGTCGTTTGCATAGGCTTCAAAGTCGCCGTCTGCCCATGTGCCGTCGTGGTATTCGCCAAAGAACAGAGCCTGCCTCTCCTTGCCTCCGCTGGGATAAAGCTCATATTTATAGGGGTCACGGTAAACCTCAGACTGGTGCCAGTTGACATAGGTATCGCTCTCCAGCTTAAGCCAGCGGTTCCAGTTTTGATATTCATAGGGCTCACCTGTAACCCAAACCCATGCACCCTCTTCATGTGTGGGGTTATAAAGGCCAAAGTAGGCATTGTGGCGGCCTTGGTTACGCATGTGTTTAAAGCACAAATCATTTTCGCCCTTGCTGGTTAGTGTGGCAAGATGCCCCATGCGCTCTTCGCAGTATTCCTTTGCAGCCTCCCACGTTTTAACCGTTTTTTGCTGCTTGAACATATAGTAATAATTGCCCGTTACATCATAATAAACAGCCTCGTCCGGTATGTAGCCCTTTGCCTTGGCGGCGTCAATATTTTCCTTCTCCCATTCACACAAAAAGGTTTGACACCATTTATCAGGCTCAAGGTAGAAGCTGCCGTCGTTCCAGCTGCCGTCTTTATATTTATAAAAGAACTCTGCATAAAATTCCAGCCCGCTCTCAGACCAAGGCTCATTTGCGCCGTTGGAGGTGCGTATAACCTTACAGCTGCCCGCCTCACCGCTAAGCCACTTCCAGTTATCCTGCTCCTCCTCAGAGCTAAAGCCAAAGTATGCGCTTTTAACGCCCTTGGACTGGATGTAGCTCCAAAGGAAGTCATTTTCCTCCTGAGAGGTGATAGACGCAAGATAGCCGCCCTGCTCCCTGACATAGGCCTTGACCTTGCTCCAATCTGAGCCTATGTCATAGAGCATGTAATAATGACCGTTAAAGCTAACCGCCTCTTCGGGGATTTTGGGCTTTGTGCCACCTGCCGAAGCAGGCAGAGCCGCTGTAAAAATAAGCAGTGCAATTGATAGTATGATTAATGCATGTCGCTTCAAATTTGATACACCCCGTATTTTAAAATTTGCATAAGCCATGCAGCATTTTGCGGCAAGAATTAGTTACCTTTTCTAAACAAATCATCAAGAGAGGCGTTCTCAATATCCTCTGCGTCAGAGGTGTCAAAAGCCTCTGCTGTCTCTGCCACGTCTATATCAGTTGTGCCCTCTACAGGAGCAGTCTCTGCCGTCTCTGCGGTATCTATGTCTATCTCAGCGTTGTCGTCGTCGTCCTCGCCAAAGTAGTAAACATCGTCATCCTCAAGATATTCATCATCGTCAAAGTTGTAGCCCATGTCCTCAAAGCCCTCACGGAACTTGCCCTTTCTGGCAAGCTTTGCGCCGGCATACTTTTCATAGAGCTTGTACGCCCCATAGGCAAGGCCTCCCAAGGCCAGTGCCGAAACTATAAGCTTTAAAATTGTCTTTTCCATTAAATTATTCCTCCCTTTCGCTAATTAACTCTTTGTATATATCAGATTTTTTTATACCCGATGTATGCGCAGCCTTTCTTGCTGCCTCAGAGACTGTCAAGCCCTGCTCTGTGTATTCTAAAGCAAGCTGCACTGCCTCCTCCAAGGTGAATTCAGGGGCTTCCACTACCTCTGCGCCCTCCACAATAAGGACTATCTCGCCCTTAGGATTTTCCTCTGCGTAGCGTTCCACAGCCTTGCCCAGAGTGGTTCTTATAGCCTCCTCATGGAGCTTGGTCAGCTCACGCACAATAGCGATGTTCCTCTCCCCCAGAGCACCCAGCAAATCGGCCAGAGTGGCCCTAAGCTTATGGGGAGCTTCATAGAATATCATGGTGCGCTGTTCGCTTACAAGGCTCTCCAAGTGCGCCCTACGGCTCTTTTTGTTCATGCTGAGGAAGCCCTCAAAGGTGAACCTGCCGCCTCTCAAGCCGGAAATTGCAAGAGCAGAAACCGCCGCATTAGGCCCGGGAACAACCGAGACCTCTATGCCGCACCTTGCGCACTCTGCAACCAATTCCTCGCCTGGGTCGCTTATAACGGGCATTCCTGCGTCAGAGACAAGCACGCAGGTCTCGCCTGAGAGTATGCGCTGCCTTATCTCCTCGCCCCGCCTGATTCTGTTGTGCTCATAATAGCTAAGCAGGGGCTTTTTAATGCCGAAATGATTAAGGAGCTTAACGCTAACACGGGTATCCTCTGCGGCTATAAAGTCGCATTCACCCAGAGCTGCAACGCCCCTTGGGGAAAAATCCCCCAAATTGCCTATAGGCGTGCCTACGAGTATCAACTTACCCTGCACTCTGCGGCCTCCCTGCCGGACTTGCTGAGAGCTGTTTTATCTCTCAGCTGCGCCATATAATTTATATATTTCCTTGTATTCACAGGAATATTCATCCTGTGCAGATTCTATAGTTAAAACAGGCAAGCAGGTAACACCCTGCTTTGCACCCTTTCTGCCCTCAACAAGCACCAGCCACGGCGGAGTATCCGCCCTCTGCTGCACAAAACGCAGCCGCTTAGGCTCTAAATTGTGCTCATGCATGAGTGAGATAAGCTCTGCTGTGCGCTCCGGTCTTAGGCACATGCACAGCCTGCCTCCAAATTTTAACAGAGGCTTGGCCGCTTTGATTACATCCTCCAGCGTGCAGCTTAATTCATGTCTGGCCATCCCTCTTGATAGTTCAGGACTGGCAGCACCTGCGCCCGCCTTTTTATAAGGGGGGTTACAGCTGATTAAATCCAGCGAATTAGAGGGGATAAGCCCCTTAAGCTCACGCAAATCAGCGTTGAAAAAGCTGAGCCTTTGGCTAAGCTCATTGTTTATTTCAAGGCTCTTATTAAGCAGAGGGAATGCGCCCTCTTGTATTTCTATGCCATAGGTATGAACAGGCGGATTTTCACGCATCCAAAGGAGTGGGATAATCCCGCAGCCCGTGCCAAAATCGCAAACCCTTTGCCTAGCCGAGGGTTTTGCAAAATCGGCCAGAAGCACAGCATCCGTCCCAAAGCCGTATTCCCTTGAAACGGCAATGCGAACGCCGCCGCCTAAATCTTCAAGCCTTACATCTTTCATACCTGTTAAATTTCATTCCTGACTGTGATGTTACTCTGTAGGGGCGCACAACTGCACCCCTACAGTTAATTTACGGACATTACTGCAATTGATTAAAAAATTATGCCTTGGGAGCATCAACAGGACAAACGCCCGAGCATGCGCCGCAGTCAATGCAGGTATCGGGGTCGACAACATAGATAGGGTCGCCTGCTGAAATAGCACTAACGGGACATTCTGCTTCACAAGCACCGCAAGCAATGCACTCTTCAGAAATTGTATATGCCATAAATGAGCACCTCCTTAGCTTTAATATATCTATCATTCTAACATTATATTGAGGAAATGGCAAGCTTTTTTTACAAATTGCAAAGCAATTTAATTTGCTGCATTGACTTTGCCCCAAAAGTATAGTATACTTAAAAATATCAATTCCAAACATGGGGGCGCAATGGCTTTCGACGGGGATTGTAAGGCACAGTAAGCGAGCAGAGGTTGCGAAACCGCTTTAAAAAATCGCAATTTAAAAATAACTAACAACAAAACTGTTGCTTACGCAGCCTAATTAGGCTGCGTCGTCTTGCCTGAGAGTACCGCGGCTCAGGTTGGGCGTCGATTAGCGGTGCACGTGAATGTTGGGGTGCTTCGGCCAACATCATGATTTAGGAGCTACCGCAGCGCAAAGCCTGATAATCGGCGTTGCGTGAGGGGAATCTTAAAAGATTATCTGCGCTCGGAGAAGGCTGTGTTAAGCGGTTTTCGGACAGGAGTTCAATTCTCCTCGCCTCCACCAAAAAGGTCTGACGAAAAAGATGCAGACCCTCAAAAGCCCACAGTAGTGGGCTTTTTTGCTGCTTATTTCTCTGAAAAACGCTTTTTAAAAACGTGAATGCCAGTAACCGACAA
>JAISYX010000117.1 GCA_031269595.1 Oscillospiraceae bacterium | reverse complement strand
TGAGTAAGCTCAAAGCGTTGCTCTTCGCTTAACCAAACTTCTCTTGCTGTCATAATGATATACCTCGCTTTTTTATTTACAGTATATCATATGATTGATTGTATGTCAAGTTTTAGATGGCAAGTGGTAGTAGGGGCAGACCTATGTGTCTGCCCAAAAACGGGAATTTTATGGTAATCTGGGCAGACACGTAGGTCTGCCCCTACAGGTTTAGATATGTGCAATTTAGTAAATCGGTTTATTTATTATAAGGGCTGCTCGGGTCTGGGTCTGTTGGGTCCCAGCCATAATAGTCCCAATTTAGTGGCGGCAATGGCTCGCCGTAAGGGCCTGTATCATCCACCACCTCAACGGGAGTTGAGAGCTCGCAGTTATCGTAAATCCATTTTGCGTCACGCACACACAGCCTAACACAGCCGTGGGAGGCTGTTCTGCCCAGTGCGGAGTAACCGCCCATGGACATTGAGTGTAGATTCTGCTTTGAAGAGGGCACAGAGTGGAACAGATATGCGGAGCTAAAGGAGGTTGCATATTGGCCGTATGTAGGACCCATCATAAGCCGCCAGCGGTATTTGTTAATGGTTTGATAATTGCCTGAAAAGGTGGGTGTGCCTTTTGCTCCTGTAGAGCAAGGCATTACTCTTTCTTCAATGCTGTAAGAACCGTACACATCCTTAGTATAGGCCACAACAGACTGGCTGCCCTTGTATACCCTTAACAGATATTTAGATGCAGATGGGTGCTCCCCTGGCTTGACCACCAGCACTGGAACTGTAAATTTAATGCTGGCATCCTGAGTAGAGGCCGCTGTAATGCTGCACTCCCCGGGGAATTTGCCGCTGACATTGCCCTCGGCATCAACCTCCGCAATTGAGGTATCGTCGCTGCTCCAGCTAAGGGGCTGACCCTTTGCTGCGGCGGGTGAATATGTAACCGCTATTTTTGTTTTGCGGTTGGCCTCTACAGCATAGCTCTTTTTATCGGGCTTTAGAGCTGTAATTGGCACTGTGTTTATCGGGCTGGGGCTTGCGCTGCTCTCCTCCTGTGAGGAGGAGCTTGGCGGCTCTAGGGAGGCGGCCTCCTTTGATGAGACCTCGGCTTGCGAGTTCACCGTTGAGCTGACATTATTTGCGGAGCTGTTCTCACCGTATATGTATGTCTCTGCGATTCCAAGATATTTTGAGTAGTAATCATAGCCGTAATTGCTTAGTGTTATAAGGGCTATGCCCCCTAAACAGGCTAGGAGCAACACAAAAATAACAAAGAACAGAAAGAACCTTAAACAGCCTGAGCCTTTTCGTTTTGGAGCGTTCATATTTGACACCATTTGTTAGAGAGCCCTCACACGATATTTTGCGGGGCTTCCTGTGCCCTTTCCTGATTTTTTGATAGTCGAGCCGCCTTATGTCATTCGAATTGAAATGCCTTGATTTGCAAGATAATGCTTTAGCTGCGGGATAGGAAGCTCATTAAAGTGGAAGAGCGAGGCTGCAAGGGCAGCTTCTGCCCCGCCATAGGTAAGGGCATCGTAAAAATGATTGGGAGCACCTGCCCCGCCTGAGGCTATAACAGGTATGCCCACGCTCTGTGAGACGGCACGGGTAAGCTCTAAATCATAGCCTGTCTTTTGCCCGTCGCAATCCATGCTGGTTAGGAGTATCTCCCCTGCTCCCCGTTTTTCGGCCTCTACAGCCCATTTTACGGCATCTATGCCCATATCCACACGGCCGCCGTTTTTGTAGATAGTCCAGCCTGAGCCGTCCTCACGGCGTTTGGCGTCAATAGCCACAACCACGCACTGGCTGCCGAATTTATAGGCCGCCTCGTTAATTAGCTCAGGGCGCAAAATTGCGGCTGAGTTAACCGAAATTTTGTCTGCGCCAGCCCTTAAAATGGCGGTAAAGTCCTCAACTGTGCGTATTCCTCCCCCAACTGTAAAGGGGATAAAGATAGCCTCGGCCACTCTGCGGACTAAGTCTATTATGATGCTGCGATTATCTGAGGAGGCGGTTATATCAAGGAATACAAGCTCATCTGCCCCTTGTAGGTTGTAGGCGGCGGCTGTTTCAACAGGGTCGCCTGCGTCAATAAGATTGACAAAGCTCACGCCCTTGACAACTCTGCCGTTTTTTATATCCAAGCATGGTATTATACGTTTTGCATGCATTATATTTCTCCTTGTAGAGCTATAAAATTCCTGAGCATTTGTATGCCTAAATCGCCGCTTTTTTCGGGGTGAAACTGGGTTGCAAACACATTCCCCTTTTGCACAGAGGCATGAAGCTTTACGCCGTAACGGGTGCTTGCGGTGACTATATCCTCATCTGACTTTAAATAATAAGAATGGACAAAGTATACATAGGGCTCTTGAGCCAGCCCCGCAAAAAGTGGTGAGGGATTATTGTATTCAAGGGAGTTCCAGCCTATGTGTGGTATCTTTAGGCCTCGCCCCTCGGGGATGCGCAAAATGTGACCCTTTAAAAGGCCTAAGCCTGCAACGCCCGGGCTTTCTTCACTGCTTTCAAACAGGAGCTGGAGGCCAAGGCATATGCCCAAAAATGGCTTGCCTGAGGCTATAAATGCCTTGATAGGCTCAACAAGCCCCGATTTGTTAAGGGAACTCATTGCATCTGCAAATGAGCCAACCCCGGGCAGAATAGCGGCATCTGCCTCTTGAAGCTCTGCGCCATTGGTTATGACCTTGCATTCACATTTTATGTAATTTAGCGCATTTTGAACACTGTGAAGATTGCCTGCGCCGTAATCGATTATAGCTATCATGCCAGAATATCCTTCCTTGCAGCTCCTTGTGATGTTAAAGCTTGATGATTTTGTATGGGCGAATTGCATTCGCCCGCAGACTGGGCGGAACGTGAGAGAGCGGGTGACTAATCGCCTTTTTATCGCCCCGCTGACGTGCGTCATTGCGAGCACCGCTGAACTTGAGCTTACCACACTGTTACGAGTGCGAAGCAATCCAGTTGCACTAAGCCCCTGCGGTTTCTGTCGAACATCTAGTCTTACTCCACTGGATTGCTTCGCACACCACACTTTACTGTTATTGTAGCTTGGTTGTGTGCTCGCAATGACGCAGCTCTTATGGTTTTAGGCTTATTTGATGCACCACTGTAACTTTACGGGCGAATGCAATTCACCCCTACGAACCGTGTATATTTTTGATTTAGCAAAGAACTTGATTGCAGCGGAATTATCTTTCTTAATATTATTACACAAAAGCACGCAGTGCTAACCTTTAAACGTAACAATGTTCTCTCAGGCATCGGCAATTTATTGCCGTTAATGCCGTGAGGTTATTATAACATATGTGCGCCAAAATAGCAACAAAATTTCTGTTAATTCTGCGGGCAAAAGTAGGGGCAGACCTATGTGTCTGCCCAAAGACGGACACTTTGCGGCAACATGGGCAGACACATAGGTCTGCCCCTACGGTTTTTTAAAGATACCCCATTAAAATGACTTTCAACTTTCAATTCTCAACTGTCAACTAAAAAAGCGGAGCCGGCACAAACCGACTCCGCCCATAAAGCTTATTTAAAAATTATAAGGATTCGTCAAGTCCGCCTGTAAGAGCTTTTCCTAGATCCTCGTTGGCATCATCGAGAACGTCGATTTTCCACTCTGATTCAACCTTTACAAAGGTAACCTTCACCTCGGTGTCAACTCTTTTTGCATCGGCAGCGGCCAGAGCCTCGCCTAATTTTTCAAAAACATATTGGTTTGCATATCCGGGATCTGAGAACTTTTCAGGGTCAGCCAGAGCCTCGGTCATGGCCGCCTGTGTTACCTCACCTGCGATTGTGTTAATATCTACGTTAGAAATTCTTGCTGTGAGTGAGGCCTTATCACTATCAACAGCATAATCGCTTGTGCCGTCAAGCTTGACGTTCTTTAAAACAAGATAAATCAGGTCTCTTGCAAAGGCTTCCTCTGAACCTGATTCTGCGTTCTCATACGCCTCAAGCTCGCCTAAATCAAAGCCTTCAGTATCATTTGTGTAGGTTGCTGCCTTTTTAAAGTCAACTTGGTTTAGTGCAGCTATAAAGCTTGCCAAAACGGCGTCTGCGCCTATTTCCTGCTGACTGCTTACACTGTCTGCACCTGTCTTAGGCTTGGCTGCACAAGAGGCCGCCGAAAGAACCAAAACCAATGCAAGTACAAATGCTAAAATTTTTCTTTTCATTAAATACACTCCTAAAATAAATACTCAAAGGAAAAAACTCCCTTTGTTAACATTATTATAACATAGAATTCAAGATTCGGCAATAGTTATTTAATGAATTATAAATACTTGTCCTTCATGAAATTAACAGCTATAACGGCCTCCAAGGACAATCTCGTTGATACTCCCTGATTTTAAAACAAATACAATGTAAGGGTCGCCTGTATCCATCTTATCAGGATTAATAGGGCAAATGGCATCAGCACTGCTATCTGGTATGTCTTCGGCGTATTCAAAATATGTGCTTGTGTCATATACCTTGCCTGCGTCCGCTATGGTGTCTCCAACTTTTATGCCCTTTTCTGTTTTATAGCCTGAATTGCGCATGATAATACAATAAACACCGCACTTACCATCGTCGTTGTAAAAGATGTAGGCATCGGATTTAGTGTTGATTTGAAAAAACGGCTGCGAGCTGCTCAAGGCGATTGCCTCTGCTTTATTGGAATAAGCTTTTGTGCTTTTAAAATTCACATAAGTGACTAAATTACCGTCAGTGCCGGTGTATTCATAGTCAACTCCCACTGATTCAATAGCAAGGCCTTTTGTTTCAAAAAAATCAAAAATTGCATCTACACTTAAATCTTTTATGCCGATGCCGCCTGTATCTGTAACGGGCAGGAATTCAATAGCGGCGGGTTTATCTGAGCCGACCTTATCCTGAGCTGCGCAAGAGGCCGCCGAGAGAACCAAAACCACCGCAAGCACAAGTGCTAAAGCTTTTGTTTTCATACAAATTACACTCCTATAAATAAATTACTAAAGAGAGGCTTTCTCCCTTTTTGTTAATATTATCATGGCATAAAGTTTAAGATTTGTCAATATTTTTTTAACAATTTGTAGATGATTTTCGTATTCTATGGCGCAGTTTGACTGCTTATGCCTCCAAATATCGCCGTGTTATGGGACACACAGCTATGCATTTGCCGCACAGTGGATAATCCACCCCTATGAGTGCCTTTGCACGTTCACGTGTTACAGCGGCGCACTTTTCGGCGTCAAAGAATTCCTCACGTTCCATATCAGCTTGCCACAGTCTTCCGGAAATCGCCTTTGCGGGGCAGCCCCTTGTGCAGGCCATGCAAGCACCGCACCGGGATTCATTAATGGGCTGTGCAGCGGTTAGCGGGGCATTGGTGAGTATGCTGGCAAACCACACAGCCGTACCGAACTGATTAGTGGCAACCATGGCGCACTTGCCAACCCAGCCCAAGCCCGCCCGTGTTGCAACTGTCTTGTGGGGCAGAGCATGGCGGAGTTTATTCACACGCTGCAAATTTTTGCCTGTCATGGGAACGGCCTTGTACCCATGAGCGAGGATAAACTCAGCACCGGCATCGGCAATTCTTGCAAGATTTTGCTGCCCTGAGTGGTAATAATCCCAATATTCCAGAGTGGGTGCTTCGGCAATGCCCCGCACAATATCACGTGGCACACGCACACCAATGCTTATTCCAATAGGCAGCTTATAGCGGACATGGGGGCTTAGCTCTGTCAGGTCTCCAAAGCCCGTTAAATCTGCGCCAAGACGGATAAGCTCGGCAGTTAGCTGCTTTTCAAATTCGCTCATTTTGCTCCCATCATTTCTATCTCCTCGCCTGGCTCTATAATCAGCTTGTTGGGTGCTTGCCACCTTTCAGCTTTGCTGCGGTCAAACAGTGCGCCTAGCGCAATATGGACAATGATATTATTCTTTGCGCCTATAATTTGGGCGCATTCGGCGGCTTCCTTAAGCCCCATATTAAACTTTCCGTCACCGCAGAGGATGGCGTAATCAAGCCGCTTTTGGGCAAAGCTCTCCATTTGCTTTGTTTTGGAGGTGTCACCCGAGCAATAAATCTTCACTCCGTCAATTGTGAGGATATACCCCACGCACCTTTTGGGATTGTGCACAAGGTTGCCCGCTTCTACGGCTTCAATCAAAATGCTGTCTATCTCAAATGAATTGTGCTTACCTCCCGCCAGTGCTTCCTCATGGGTGATAATGCGGCAACTGGGTTTTGGGGTGACAAGCTGAATTTGGTTGTGGTCATTATGATTGTGTGTGACAAGGATTAAATCAGCAGGCAGAGTGTAGTCGCCGCCTTTATATTTTTCAGGGAAGGGGTGCAGCATTTTGTGAATTTTTACTGTAAAATCTCCGCCTGCGTACGGGTCGACATAGATAACAAGGCCGTCATTTGCGGTAAAGCGATATGAGCCGTGACCTTGATAGCAGAACTTAGGCATAGGCTATCCCCTCCTACCTCAATTTTTCCAGCAGCCACACTATATTCTCACCCAGACGCTGCATGGTTGCCACGCCCTCTTCGTCCTTTTCGAACTCCCCGGGGTCACGGGCAAGGCTCATGTTCCAGTAGGTGCTGCCCGGGATAACCATATCGCTGATTAAAAAGAAGTGATTGATGGAATCCAGCACGTGTATGCTGCCCGCACGGCGAACGGCGGCCACTCCCGCACCGATTTTGCGGCTGAATTTGCGCCCTTCAAACATGGCTATAAAGCCGCATCTGTCAATGACGGCCTTAAGCTCAGGAGTTAAATCTGCATAATATGTTGGCGAACCAAGAATGATTGCGTCTGCTGCTGCCATTTTGGGGTAGAGCTCGTTAATCCAATCATCAAAGGAGCAGCGGCCGGGGTGTTCTTCACAGCCCCAGCAGGAGATACAGCCGCACACCGCTCTGCCACCTGCCTGATAAAGCTCGGTTGCATGGCCTGAAGCTGCGCACACATCAAGCACAGCTTGCAGCATATGGGCTGTGTTGCCGCCATTGTGCGGGCTGCCGTTAATTGCTAAAACCTTCATAATATTTTATTCTCCCCTTCAAAATTCACGTAATTTAATAGCCGATTTGCGGCGCAAATCAGCTTGCGGCAAGTCCCCGAACCCACCCTCGCTGCGAATCAATCGATATGTGGTTATAAAAATGTAAGACATAATTTATACTCATGTGATAGGTATTGGACTAAGCTGTAAAAATGAGGAATCGAACCCCAGGGCTGTCCCACGCCCACCGAGAGTTGCGCATTGCGCACTTTTCATATCCGCCTTGAAGCATCAGCTACCAACTGCCGCTATTCTAATTCCGTTAGCCAATTAAGAGCCTGAATTTGAGCGTCTAAGGCACGAAAATCAGCAGAGAGCTCATCAATTTGCTTTTGCAGCTCGCCTATAGGCAGTGTCACGTACATTTTGACCTCTGCATGAGTTAGGCGATAGTCTTTTTCACTTGCTTCGGAGGCAATGGCCGCAAGGAGGTTTCTCTTTTTCATTATCATCTCACGGTCGGCCAGAGCTTCTGTAATGATACGGCCGTCTGATAAAGTAACCTGATTGTTGCGCCTGTTAATCTTTTTGACAAGGACATCCAGCTGTTCATTTATTGCAAAGGCCTCTTTTAATAATTCCTGTGGGTTTTCGTGAGGTTTTTCGCCCTCCTGTACCTTTAGGTTAGCAAGAATGCGGCTTTGCAGGTTTTCAATTTTGTTTTGATATTCCGAACGCTGTAAAAGTGCCTCAGCTAATTTCATAAAAACACCATGTGTTTAGAGACAGTGGTTGCTAGCCAAATTAAAATTTGGAGCAACTGTGCATGGGTGTCATTAGACCAAATCAGAGATTTGGATGACACCGCAAGCCCGCACACCAATATTATGTGAAAATTCACTTGTTGCGCCTGCGTCTCTACCTTTCTTGTTATTTTCAAACTCATCTACATTTCGTGAGCTTTTTTAATTGAATGTCTCTATTAGCCCTGTAGGGGCAGACCTGTGTGTCTGCCCAAAGACGGGCATTTTACGGTAATCTGGGCAGACACATAGGTCTGCCCCTACCGATTTTTAGAGAGATTTAATTATAGCATATTTTGAGAAAAAAGTCTATTGACTATATGTAAAATTAAGAATAAATCGGCATTCTTACCTCTTGCTTCTTGCATCTAAAAAGCAGAGCCGATATAAACCGGCTCTGCCCATAAAGCTTATTCAAAAAATAAAACTATTCAGTTGCTCCGCCTATAAGTAAAGAGCCAAGCTCATTGTTTGCGCCGTTGGTAATATCAATTTTCCACTCTCCGCTAACCTTAACAAAGGTAACCTTTAGCTCTGTTTCCTTACTTTTAGCGTCCTCCGCTTCCAACGCCTTTTTTAATTCATCAAACATGTATTTGTTTACATTGGCCTCGTCTGAGAACCTTGCAGGGTCAGCCTTAACGGCATCTGCCAGCTTTATTTGCGCTTCTTCTATAATTGTCTTTATATCTGCGGTGGCAATCTGCGCTGTAAGTGAGGATTTATCCCCGCTTTCAGTATATGCGCTTGTACCTTTAAGCTTTAGCTTCTTAAAAAGCAAAAAGGTCAAATCTCTGTTAAAGGCCTCCTCCGAATCGGGCTCTGCACTGGCATAGGCCTCAAGGTCTCCTATATCAAACGCTTTTGTATCATTTGTATAGCTTCCTGCCTTTTTAAGGTCGCCTTGGTTTAGTGCAGCTATAAAGCTTGCCAAAACATCCTGAGGCTTATCTGCGCTTGTTTTTTGCTTAGATGAACAGGAGGCCGCCGAAAGAACCAAAGCCACTGCAAGGAAAATTGCCAAAATTTTTCTTTTCATATAAATTACACTCCTAAAAATAAATACTAAAGGGAAGAAATTCCCCTTAGATAATATTATTGTAACATAGAGTTTAATATTTTGCAATGGCTGTTATAGTAACAGCACAAAAATCGGAGGCGAATTGCTCCGCCTCCGAAAGTAAAAATTTCAGCTTAGTCTATCTTTTGAATAGAGATATACTGGTTGGAAACAACGTCTCCGTCGCCGTTTGTGGCCACGAGGCAGAAGACCTCGTTTACACCTAGAGCTACCTTGACAGAGCCCGTTAAGGTTACCTTGCCGCTTGCATAAGCAGACTCGGTATCGGTATAATCCAAGGGCTGATTGTTAACGTAAAGTGTAAGGTTAATAGCCTGTGCAGCTTGCTTGTTGATTATCATCCTGTAGGATATTTCATAGATTCCTGCTTCTTTTACAAGGAAGTCTCCGGAATCTCCGTATTCAACTACAGAGGCATCCTTAGATACAAGCATGGTGTTAAACTGAATCTTTGTGCTTGCACCAAGCGTATCGGGGCAGCTGTCTGTGGCTGTCATTAGGCTGAGAGTGTAGTTTATTCCTGGCACACCCTGCGGGCCTGTAGCTCCGGTTGCTCCGGTTGCTCCAGTTGCTCCGGTTGCACCTGTTAAGCCTTGAGGGCCTTGAGGACCTTCGGGACCCTGAGGGCCTACTGGGCCTATTGGGCCTGTTAAGCCCTGTGCACCACGAGGACCTGCTGAGCCTGGAGGTCCTGGAGGTCCCTCTGGACCTTGAGGGCCTGCGGGGCCTACGTCACCCTGCGGTCCTTGAGGACCTGCGGGGCCGATTGGACCGATTGGGCCTGTTGCGCCTGTTGGGCCAACTGGGCCTGTTGCTCCCGTTGCTCCTGTTAAGCCCTGTGCACCCTCTGGGCCTTGCGGGCCTATTGGGCCTGCTGGACCTATTGGGCCTATTGGGCCTGCTGGGCC
>JAISYX010000139.1 GCA_031269595.1 Oscillospiraceae bacterium | reverse complement strand
TTAGCCTTGCCCTTTTTTGACCTTTTGCGCCTTATTGGGTTGTTTGATTCGTCCAGCTCTATGCCCAGCTGCTTGATGAACTCTAAACGCTTTTCATATTCAAATTGGCTTAGGGGGATAAGATAGCCGCTATCGGGCCCTGAATGCGCCCGCTTTGTGTTAAGAGGCTTTAGGGTGCCAACCTTTATGCGCTGAACTATAGCCCTTGGGGTTCTGTTTAAAAGCAAGGCCGCCTGCTTGACGGTTAGGGATATTTGTGTAACCTGCATATTTTAGCGGCCTCCTTTTAAAACAGTTTTGAGAGTAGGGACATATGGCTTAGAAGCTAGTGGAGCGGCAGCTCTGAGTTGCACAGAGAAATTCACCGAGGGCATTGGGTGATGTTTTACTTATTAAACTATTGCCGCAGGTTTAAATTGAAAGTTGAGAGTTGAAAGTTGAAAGTTATGGTTATTTGGTGCGGTCATCGCATAGCGCAGTGGTTGCTGGCCAAATTAAAATTTGGAGCAACTGTGCGTTTGTTCCATTGGTCTAAATCAAAGATTTAGATGGAACATAACCAAGGCATTTTGTTGTTGAAGTATTTTTGTGCTATGGCTTCTTGCTGCTGTTTTGGAAGGGAGGACAGGCGGACATTTGCCTTTTTTAGGGACAGCTGCCATTGCTTTTGTGTTTGAAAAAAGCTGCACGGCTGTGAGCATTTTTTTGTTAAGGCTGTGCAGGCGTATCCATCATGTAATAAGCATTGGTTTAGCATTTGTTTTTTGCCTGCCCCCTTTTGTTGTGATTTTTTGAGTTGACAAAGGACTGCAAAGGGGTTAGAATATAAGTGTCAGCTTTAAACTAACCACCTTGCGCCCGTTATTATGAAGAGGAGAAGCACGGAATTTAACCGTGGGCTGCACGGCTTTTTTAAGCCGCCGCTTTATACTCTTTCTTCTCCGTGTATTCGCCGTCTTTCCGGCGTGCCAGATAGTTCCATTTCTTTTTTGTTAACGCAGAGTAGGGATTTATCAAAACTCTTTCTGCGGCAATTTGCTTTTTTAGTTAGGAATTCAAATTGCTGAAACCATATCCTAATTGGTTTATACTAGCCCGCTGGCGTGGTATTTGTTGGGGATGCAGGGTTTTTGGCATGAGTATCGCTCGCTTGACTTTCAAACTCAGCCGTTACTTGTTGGAAATACTTTTCAAGTTCTCTTGCGGTTGGCTTGAGCTTGATTTGTTTTATCTCGCTGATGTTGAAGTTAACAACTATATTTTGTATTGTTGGTATTTTTAATTCTTCCATTTGTTTGCCCTCTTTTCTTTGGTTTGTTATTAAATTTACATATTTTGGAGGTTTGTTATGTTTTGCGGTAAATGCGGTAAGGAAATTAAGGAAGATGATGCTTTTTGCTCGGGATGCGGAACGCCTGCATCCGGTAGTGAGAAGAACGAGGCTGCGGCGCAGAGCCCTACGACAAGTGTTAGCCAGCAGCCACAGCAGCCGATTTTGCAGCCGCCTGTTGCACCACAGCAACAGCAGTGGCAGCAACAGAACCCAGCTGCGGGCTATGGCCAGCAGCCACCACCACAGTGGAGACCACAGCAGCCAAACTATAACCAGCAGTGGCAAGCACCGCCGCCACCGCCGCCACAAGCACCTACACAGCCTATAATTATTAACAATAATGTTAGGGCAACGGCGATTGCGGGAGGCCGGAGACGGTATTCTTTGGGCTTTGATATTTTTATGCTTTGTATGACCTGCGGGTTGTGGGCTATTTGGATGATTATTAGGCCGAAGTATTAGTAATTAGTTTTTGTAAGTGTTTTGATGAGCATTGTCATTACTCTTACTAATTATTATTAGTTTAACTCATTTAAGTTAGTTTGTCAACATCTTTTTTAATTTTTTGTGAGGTATTTTTGTGTTTTATAAAACTCTTAAGGAACTATGTTTAAAAAATGAAACAAATGTTACTCAGCTTTGTAACGATTTGGGTTTGTCTAGCGCAAACACAGGGAATTGGAAAAGAGGGAGCCACCCTAAAATAGGTACGTTAAATTTAATTGCAGAGCGTTTTGGCGTTTCGGTTGAGTACCTATTGACAGGAGAAGAGCCGGAGACAGCCCCCGCCTCTGACGGATGCGCCGCCTTGAGCGACAATGAAGCAGAGCTTTTAGAGATGTATGCACAGCTTGACAAGTTAGAGCAGACAGATGTTAAGGGGTATATAGCACGGCTTGTTAGGGCGAAGAGAGTGGTTGCCACGGCTAGTTCAAAAGAGCTGGCTGTTTGATTGTTGTTGATTTTTTAAGATGATGGGGGCGGCGTTTTAATGCCGCCCTTGGAGTGGTTGCCAAAACATTAAAATTAAGGTGATTGCGCATGAGTATAGCAACGTTTGTAATTTCAATTTTAGCATTTTTAATGTCGGCGGCCAGCTGGGTTTTGGAATTTGTGCGCCGAAGAACCAATGTTGATGTGGAGGTAAAATCATTTGCCGCCGGAAACAGCGAGATTAGATGTTTTTATGTGGATATAAGTAACAAGTCAAGCTTGCCTGTTGCAATAACAAATGTAGTTATGATTTGTGAGGGTAAGCAATTTCATCATTCATTGGGGCAAAGGGAAATTTTTTCGAAAACTACCAGAAGAAGCAACCAAATTGTTTCTCAACGCTCGATGGACGCTGTAGTGCTGCCCATAAATCTTCAAGGTCTTTCTGCATATTCGGGCTATCTGCTTTTTGAAGCTCATCGACATACTCTTCCAGCTGACGCCACTGCGGTGACGCTTCAATTTGCGACCACACGGAGGCCGATAACAAAAACTCTATCTTTACGGGGACTTCCGGAGTACATAGAATAGATAAAATGGAAATTTTCATTGTTTTAACTCCAATCTAATCTTAGGCCGCATTTGTGGCAAAATTTATTTATGCGGCAGTCTATTAACTCCTTGCAGTTGGGACAATCTGCGGTATAGCTTTGGTATTCAGTTTCTTTTACCTTGGCTGCCAGAGGCTCGACTGATTCGGGCTTGCAGATGACGTAATCGCCATATCTGGCGTAAGGGATGTGTACGATTACGTAAGGGGAACTTTTATAGGGATAACCAATGAAGTAGCCTATAATTTCAGCATTGTCTTTAATACGCCTTGCTTTTACTTTGAAGCGTTCATCAAGTGTCATTTTGTTTCTCCCTCGTTTTTTGCGGTTTCGATTTGAGCCCTAAGTCTGCCATAATAATTCTTCTTTCTACACTTCCAAACCTGAGTTTGTATGAAGATGCTAATGTTAAGATAAGCGACCCACAGCAGGATTATGGCGGCGGGTAGCCATAGGGGAGAAAACACCCAGAGCCAAGGGACAACCGCTAATTTACACAGTTTTAAGACTATTAAAGCTATGGTTAGCTCGCCCAGCAGGAACAAGATTACATTTTCTGTTTTGCTCATTTTAAACTACCTCCTGTGAGGTGCGGGTATATTAACTCTTTAAGCCCGAATGAGTAAGGTGTTAGCCCACTTTTTTGTATATCCACGGTATGACGAACGTAATATGCACAACGAATATTTCGGCTATTATTGCCTCAATGATAACGTTTATTATTAGGGGTAGGCCTTGTATGATTTGCGCAATGTCGGTTAATATCGGTGGGTTATTTACGAATTCTTGAATATTCTTAATTATCTCCAGCATTTTTTGTTTTCCTCCTTTTTTTAATTAGCAAGGGCTTTGTTTAATGTGTGGGTTTGCATTGCTTCGGACATTATGCCCGCTAAATTCCATGCTTTAAGCTCTTCATCTGTGGTCTCTTTTGCCTTGTTTGATGGAGTAGCGGGGAATATGTTGTTTTTTTGATAAAAGGCAAGCATGAAGGTTGCTAGCTCTTTTTGCAAGGCCTGCTTGTAAAAGCTGTAGTTTAACTCTATTTCGAGTTTTTGAGCGGCAGTGCAGTCAATTCCAAGCTTTTTCCTTTTGCGGTTAGAACTGCCTCCAACGCAGCCGCTTGCTACCTCGCCCGTGATTTTGTAAATTATTTGAGACAGCAATTTCCTTTCAATTTCTTGAGAATAGGCAAACCATGCGGTTTCGATTTTTTCTGTTTCTAGCTCATTTTCTGAAATTTCATACTTTTGCATTAGTTTTTTAAGCGTTTGCTGTGCGGTTTTTCTTTCGCCCTCAATGCCCTGTTCTGCTAGGGCTTTGATTTTTAATAGTAGTTCCTGTTTATTTGACATGTTTTTTTGCCCTCCTTATTTATTTTCAATCTGCCAGCTCGACCAGCGGGCAGAAGCTTGGCCTTTTGGTTAAGTCTTTTATTCTTCTTCCTTCCTTTTGGAAGCTGCAAGCCTTGCAGATTGGCACGGGTTTTAATGATTCAAGCTTAGAATGGCAGCCCGGCACGTAGAATTTGCATTTGTAGCAGTTTTTTGGCAAGGATTTTTCTGAGACTTTTAAAATAACCATGGGTGCGCCTCCTATTTTAAAGCATTGTTAATAATGACATTGCCCATTTGCATTAGAATGCTGTAGAATTCGGGGAGGTCGCCTCGGTTATCGTAGCCAAGGCCGAAGCCGAAAATTCTGCAATCATGGCAATTGTGTTTTTGATAGCCGTTTTTGTATCTTTTGGCCTCTTCGAGAGTTAGAAAAAATGCCATGTTTTTCCAAGTAATGTAAACTTCATTTTCTTCAACGGTTGCGCCTAGGGCTTTAAAATAACCCTCTTCATCATAAATATCTATCGTTTGGCCATTTACTTTGAGCTCGCCAGATTCCAGAGCCTGCGCTAGGGTTGCTTCTGGTTCAATTCCAAATCTTTCAATGACTGAATCCGGTGTTTTTTCCTGGGCAAAATCACTGCCATGCCAGCCATTATAGCCATATATCCTATGGCCGTAGCCCTTTGGTGCAGCAAGCTGCACTTTTTTTTGAACGACAAAAATCGGTTGTTTTGTGCATAGGTTATCCGGCGAGCCTTCCCGCTGGAGGTGAGCGAACTGTGTTAACAATTCACTTTGTCTTTCTGACAATTCAACAATCATTCTCATGTTTTTTAAATCTCCTTTAAATCTCTTTTAAATTTGGCCTGCCTGCAGTGGTTGCCGTCCAAATTAAAATTTGGGGCAACTGTGCATGGGTGCTGTTAGCTAAATCAAGATTTAGACAGCACCGCATCTTCAGAACAGGGAGGCCATTCCCTGCTTACGGAGCGGATGCGCTCCGTTTCGGCTAGTGGTCATCTCTCAACATGTAGGCCAAACAGCACTCAAATGTGTGTTCTATACCGTATCTGTCGGGCTCGTATCCTGAGCAGTAGAGATGATAAGCGGTTGCCTGTGTTGGGGTCATGCCTTTATACATTGGGTTGTTTTTTACGAAATAGTCTAAATTTTTCATGTTGTGCAATCCTTTCTTTTAAAAATCTGATGGGCTGAAATTCTCCCAATTGACGTGAAGTTTTTCAGTGAATTCTTGAAAACAATCTTCACAGACGTGGCCGATGCTGAGGCGGTATACTTCATCTTCAAAAGCGTAAAGGTCTGCGCCGCATTTTGCGCAGGAGCAAAATTTTATTGGCCGGACTTCCTGCGGGCTTAAGCGGGTATCATTATAATCGTTGTATCCTGTGTTCATGACTTCACCCCCATTCTCTGAGCATATATATTTATTTGTTTAAGGGTTAGCCATTCCGGCTTTTGATTTTGCGAAAATGAGCCCCAAAGCTCTTTCATTTTTTCGATTTGTGCAGATTCTGAGCCTGCCCAGAGTGATTTTTTAACTCTTCGTCCTACTCCTAAAAAATATTCACAATCTTCTTTAAGTCGGTGCAGCAGTTGATATTTAAATTCGTTGTTCATTTTTTTAATTCCTCCGTTATTAATTCAATTTCTGCTTGATACTTTTTAAAGGCATGTAGACAAGCCGTGAATGGGTCAATTGCTGTTAAATATGCGGATTTATGCGTTTTTAAATCGGTGATGAAAATGCGCCCAGCTGTTGAGATTTCAATCATTAAGCCATTTTTTATTGCTTTTTTCATGTTTAAAACTCCTTTAATTTTAATTTAAAATTAACCTGCCTCATCAGGCAGCGGGCGGTTAGCCCCACTACTACGGCGGATTTAACCGCCGTTTCGGCTTATTTAAATAAAAATGTTGTTACGTCTTTTATTTCTTCGAAATTTTCAAATTCTTTTTTCATTTCTGGGTGAGCTGCTTTGAAAGCTTTACTATCAAAAGTAATTCGTTGATTAGTCTTGTTTGTGATGTGGTATTCGCAGATTTGAATTTCATCCACGCCTCTTTTTTGCATTTCTGATTTAAAAAATGCTTGTGCTGCTTCTTTTTGTTTTTTTAACTCTTTTTCTGCTGAAATGAGCTTTGCGTAAGCTCTGGCGGCGTCATTTAAATAAGCATTGGCCTTCATTTCGATAATTTGTGTTGACATTTTTTGTCCTCTTTTCTTTTTTTGTGTGCAGGGCGGCGGCGGCCACCGCCACCCTGCGGGTTGTGTTTTTTTAAAGCCAAAAAGTGGTTTCTGCATTGCCTGTTTCAGGGTTTATTTTTGATTGAACAGCATAATGATAAATATGCGGGTTGCCGTCCTTGCTCTCGAATTTTGAAAGTTCATAATTTGGTGAAGCGGTTGCACAGTATTGATTTTCTAAATCCTCTAGCCATGGTTTGAGCTCTGAATCGCTTGTTGGCGATTTTTTCGCGTTGTTTTTTAACCATTTAATAAATAGGTTTACATTTTTGAAATTTTCGAACATTTTTTTGCCCTCTTTCTTTTTTTGTTAATTTTGTTTGGGTTTCTGTTTTTTTTTAAGTTAAACTTGTGCTTGTTTTTTAACTTGATTTTATTATAACTCATAAAAGTGAGCTTGTCAACAAGTTTTACTCATTTTTATTAGTTTAACAAGAATTAGCAGTAAAGCACAAGTTTAAGCAGGTTTGCAAAAAAAATGCCGCCCACGCCAGAGCGGCGGGACGGATGGGGGCGGCGGGGGATTTTTTGAGTAAAAAAAAGAGCCAGCGGGCAGCGGGTGGCTGCTGGTTGGCTTTGGTTTTTTTTTAAGATTTGGGGAGAAGGTGGGGATTGATTTTTTAAGCGGGCTTGTTTATTTTTGTGTGAGTAGTATTTTATTTAAGTAGAAAAAATTATTAATTGAATTGTGATTTTTATTTGTTGTTTTTGTGGGGGACAGTGGGGGTGCTTAAACTTTTGCTTTTTGGGCAGGGTTTTTACTGTAATCTGTAATTTATAATAGCAAGAAATAAAAAAGGCTTGGATGTGTTAAATCCAAGCCTTTTTGAATAGTATTCATTATCATCACTTCTTCTTACTCTTCTTAAGAATAGAAAAAAAAGTTGCAAACATAATTTTAATATCGTGCCAAAACGAAATATGCTTGACATAGTTAAGACCCAGCCTTAGCTTGCGCGGCAAAATCTGTTTGGTGTAGGTTTTTTCTGGCTCTTTGCTGGCTGCAAGGATTTGCTCCTCATCTATAAAGCGTATGCTGGCGGGGTCGGTTATGCCTGGCTTAACACTCAGCACCCTGCGCTGCTCTTTTGTGTAAAGAGCTACATACTCGGGCACCTCAGGCCTTGGGCCCACTATGCTCATCTTGCCCCTGAACACATCATAAAACTGCGGCAGCTCGTCTATCTTATATTTGCGGATAAACGCCCCTACCTTGGTTATGCGCTCATCGTTCTTGGCCGTGATATACACCTGCTCGCATCTGTCATTAACAACCATACTGCGGAATTTGTGCAGCTTGAACAGCTTGCCGTGTCTGCCCACCCTCTTTTGAGAAAAAAACGCAGGGCCTCTGGTGTTGCAGCATATAATTATAGCTATAATAAGAAAAAAAGGAGAAAGCACAAGCAGTGCGCAAAACGAGACTACAAGGTCAAAGCTCCGCTTTATAAAACGGGTTAAGGGGCGTATTCTAATGTATTCATCACTGTGCTCTTGCATACTATCACCGCCAAATGTTCAATTTCATATACCCTGTGTTACGGCTCAACGCTTCAACATTATGTGAGAAGCTCACCTGTTGCGCTTAAGCCTCTGCTCTGCTCATTATTTTCAATATGATAGGCCTTGTCCACTCAATAAAATCCTATCTTTTAAATTATACCTCATATGGAAGTTTTTTTCAATATGCAAATTTAAATTTAAATTTACTGTATTTATCTTGAAAAATTCCCTAAGATATTGTATCATAGTAGTGTACTAATTAATCGGAGTAAAAATAGGCTTAATTTTATTTGAAGAAAGGAAGAAATGTTTAGGAAGTTCCTGCTTTTTTAACATGGTGTTTTTGTATGGCAGTAAAATTAAACGATAGTTATATTCAAAATTTCATAGGTGATTCTGAGTATACAGGAATAGCGGCTCAGGTTACGCTGGCTCATGAGGCTCTTGCAGAGGGCTCAGGCCTTGGCAACGATTTTATAGGCTGGCTGAGCCTGCCAACAGAGTATGACAAAGGCGAATTTGCACGCATTAAGGCCGCAGCTGAAAGGATAAAGGCCAATTCTGATATTTTTATAGTTATAGGTATAGGCGGCTCATATCTTGGCGCAAGAGCGGCCATAGACTTCTTAAAATCACCCAATTACAACGCCCTTAAAAAGGATACCCCCGAAATCTACTTTACAGGCAACGATATTAGCTCCAACTCCCTCACAGAGCTTTTGCAGATATGCGAGGGCAAGGATATTTCAATTAATATGATTTCAAAATCAGGCACTACAACAGAGCCTGCAATCGCATTTAGAATCTTCCGCTCCCTGCTGGAAAAGAAATACGGCAAGGAGGGCGCAAAGGAGCGCATCTTCTGCACAACAGACAAGGCCGTCGGCACGCTTAAGAATCTGGCGGATACTCAGGGCTATGAGACCTTTGTGGTCCCTGACGATGTGGGAGGACGCTTTTCTGTTTTAACGGCGGTAGGCCTGCTGCCTATAGCTGTAAGCGGAGCTGACATTGACGCCCTTATGACAGGCGCGCAGGCGGCTCAAATTCAATATTCCAACCCCAATTTAGAAGAAAATGACTGCTATAAATATGCAGCACTTAGGAATCTGCTCTACCGCAAGGGCTATTCAACAGAGATACTTGTTAGCTACGAGCAGTCCGTCCGCCAGCTCTCAGAGTGGTGGAAGCAGCTTTACGGCGAGAGCGAGGGCAAGGATAACAAGGGCATCTTCCCCGCCTCTGTCACCTTCTCAACAGACCTGCACTCCCTTGGCCAGTATATTCAAGACGGCCGCCGCAGCCTGTTTGAGACAGTCCTGCTTATAGATAAGGCAAGAGATGAAATTTATCTTGAAGAGGACGCTGACAATGTTGACGGGCTTAACTTCCTTGCAGGCAAGTCTATGTCCTTTATCAACAAAAAGGCATTCGAGGGCACACTGCTGGCTCACACAGACGGCGGAGTACCCAATATATTGCTTAGTATATCCGAAATAAACGAATTTGAAATGGGCAGCCTATTTTATTTCTTTGAAAAGGCCTGCGCTATTTCCGGTTATCTGCTGGGGGTTAACCCCTTTAATCAGCCCGGGGTAGAGAGCTACAAAAAGAACATGTTCGCCCTTTTGGGCAAACCCGGGTACGAGGCGGAAAAGGAAGCTTTAGAGGCAAGGCTGGTATAATTCCGGCCAAACATATATACAGGAGGATTTTATAATTATGGTAACATTAATTATCGGCAAAAAGGGTTCCGGCAAAACTAAAAAGCTCATCAATCTAGTTAACGAGGCGGTGGCAGAGTCCAAGGGTAACGTGGTGTGTATGGAAAAGGGAGCTAAGCTCACCTATGACATAAGCCACAGCGCAAGACTTATCAACAGCGACCAATACACAATTTTGGGCTATGAGGCTTTTTACGGCTTTATAAGCGGCTTGTGCGCAGGTAACTATGATATTACGGACATACTTATAGATTCCACCCGTAAAATAGGCGGCTATGACCTAGCCGAATTAACGCAGTTTATCCAAAAGCTCGATAAGCTTTCAGGCTTGGCGGGGGTTAAGGTTACCCTTTCTGTCTCTCTTGAGGAGAGCGACATTTCAGAAGAGCTTGCCGCTATAACCGAGAGGGTTTAACAAATTCGTAATTCGTAATTAATGGTGAATTTGCTGCGCAAATTTTAATTGAATGGGTTGTAGGGGACGATGTCCACATCGTCCCGTTTTCCCTAAATTCGCAGGTATTCACGGGATGATGTGGACATCATCCCTTACTGCCTTGTTAAAGCAAAAGCTCGTAGGGGTCACGGCTTGCCTGACCCATGGCGCAAGCCAGGATAAAACGGGACGGGCAAGCCCGTCCCCTACAAGATTAACAGCAAACCCCGTCTGTTCCGGCGTATCAGATGGGGTTTATCTCATATAAATATGTAAAGGGGTGATCTATTGAAAAAATTAAGAAGAATAATTAGACAAAATTTTTCAGAATCCGTTAAATCTACAGCTCCTATAATTCTTATTATTGTGGCTCTGTGCTTTTCTATTGCACCCATACCCAACAGCATCTTTATCTCATTTTTGGTGGGCGGCGCACTGCTTGTTATTGGCATGAGCCTGTTTAATTTGGGTGTGCAAACAGCCATGACCCCAATAGGCGAGCGCATAGGTGCATTTATAACCAAAAAACGCCGCCTATGGGTGCTTATAATTGTCACCCTGCTTATAGGCATATTTGTAACTATATCCGAGCCTGATTTACAGGTGCTGGCCGACCAGATTCCCACCGTACCCAATGCGGTTTTAATGGTCTCTGTTGGCGTGGGCGTGGGCATATTCCTTGTGGTGGCACTGCTGCGTATGCTGCTCTATGTGCCTATATCCTACATTTTAATAGGCTGCTATGCCGTGGTGTTTGCTCTCTCTGCCTTTGTGCCCAAGGAATACCTTGCCATAGCCTTTGACGCAGGAGGAGTAACCACAGGACCAATGACAGTGCCCTTTATTATGGCTCTGGGCTTAGGCGTTGCCTCTATCCGAAGCGATAAGCACGCAAGCAACGATAGCTTTGGCTTGGTTGGGCTCTCCTCTGTTGGGCCTATATTAACCGTTATGATACTGGGCATACTATACAAAAACAGCGGCGGCACCTATGACGCTCCCGTGGCCGCAGAGCACGCCAACTCCCGTGAGGTCTGGCGGCAATTCACAAATGCAGGTCAGGGCTTCCCCCATTACTTTATTGAGGTTCTGTACGCACTTGCGCCTGTTATCGTCTTCTTTATAGTCTTTCAGTTTATCGCATTTAAGATGGGCAAGCGTGCTTTTCTTAAAATATCAATAGGCATAGGCTACACCTTTGCAGGCTTGGTTTTGTTCCTTACAGGGGTTAATGTGGGCTTTATGCCTGCGGGCCTGTATCTGGGCGAGCAGCTTGCAGCACTGCCCTACAACTGGATTCTAATCCCCATTGCCATGATTATAGGCTACTTTATAGTCTCGGCAGAGCCGGCCGTGCACGTGCTCAACAAGCAGGTGGAGGAAATCTCCTCAGGTGCTATACCCGAAAAGGCCATGAAGATAGGCCTTGCCGTGGGCATGTGTGCCTCCCTAGGGCTCTCAATGGTAAGGCTGCTGTACCACATATCCCTTATGTGGTTCCTCGTGCCCGGGTATGTAATAGCTCTTGCACTTGCATTTTTTGTGCCTAAGCTATTTACCGCAATAGCCTTCGATTCAGGCGGCGTTGTCTCCGGCCCTATGACGGCCACCTTCCTGCTGCCCTTTGCAATAGGCGTTTGCAATCAGCTTGATGGCATGGTTATATTTGACGCCTTTGGCATGGTTGCAATGGTTGCAATGACGCCCCTTATAACAATACAAATTATGGGCTTTATCTTCAAGATGCGCTCAAAGCGCATAGAAAAGCAAGCACCTGTATCCGAAACAGTAATTATAGAATAGGCAGGGAGGAGAACACACAAATGTTAAATTTGGAAATGCTTGTTGTAATAGCCGACAGAGACGACAGCGAAGCCTATGTGCAGCTGTACAGCGCACAAAAGATATTGCTAACCGTGGCCGCACTGGGTATAGGAACAGCCTCCCGTGAGGTGCTGGACACCTTTTCACTGGACGACAGCGAAAAGGCGGTGTTAATCTCTGTGGCAACACAGGAGAAAATCCATGCAGTAATAAAAAATATGCAAAGGCACATATTAATTGAAAATCCCGGGACAGGGATTGTGTTTACCATTCCGCTGAGCAGTATAGGCGGAGAGGCCAGCGCACAGTGTCTGGCTTCCGGAGATACCATAGAAAGGAAGGAGCTACTAATGAACACAGAGGACGCACATGAACTAATTATAGCAATTACAAACGAGGGCTACAGCAGCCTTGTAATGGACGCCGCCAAGCATACAGGCGGGGCAAGGGGAGGCACTATCCTGCACGCAAGAGGCGCAAGATTAGACGATGCGCAAAAGTTCTTTGGCATCTCTATTGCCGACGAAAAGGAGCTTGTGCTTATAGCCTGCCGTGCGGATATACGTAACAATATTATGCAGGCCATATCAGAGGAGGCAGGCTTTAAAACCAAGGCAAAATCTATAGTCTTTTCTGTGCCAATAAGCTCTGTAGCGGGCTTTTGGACACTTAAGGAAGAAAATGATTAATGCATAATTAAGTTGAAAATTAAGGCTAATTTGCTGCGCAACTAGATGCTAGAGGCTAGAAACTAGGTAACCGCTGAAAAAATCAATAAAAAAACAAGGATTACCAGAAGGAAGAAGGAATTCAACAATAATGTTGAAAACTTTTCGATTTTTTCTGCATTCAACTAGTCCCATACCCGCC
>JAISYX010000031.1 GCA_031269595.1 Oscillospiraceae bacterium | reverse complement strand
AGGGGGCGATAGGTGCTTGTTGTTTCAAGCTTTCTTGATACTATGCTGCCGTTTTTTGTTACAACTCTATAGGTTTTAACAACCATACCGTTTGCGCCTGAGGTGTTCTTGTTGGGCTTGCCCTTAACAGGCTGCTTGTGCACTGTTTCGTAGGGGATGCTCTTGGTTACCTCATGCTCAAAATAGGCGGATGTAGTGCTATCTGTAATTGTACCCATAACCTTGCAGGTAATGCGGCCGTTGCCGGATTCTATAACCAGCTTTATTGGGTACTCCTTGTTGTTTTTCACCTTTAAATCGGGGCCGCCCCAAGAGACAGTTGCGTCGCCGCCGGGCATTGGCCAATAGCCTACTGTGAAGTAGTGGTTAACTCTTTGTACTATCTCTAAATCGGCCTTAATGCAGGCATAGTATATTGTTGAGGAGGTTTGGCATATGCCGCCGCCAAAGTCCTCATCTAAGCCCTCGCCTGAATAAACGGTTGCGCTTTTAAAACCTCTTTCCTGTGTGCGCTTGCCCACAGTGCCGTTAAAGGAGAATATCTCCCCTGGCTGCAAAACTGTGCCGTTAACGTATTTGCCTGCGAGCTTAACGTTATTTGAGCGGTTGGCATTGCTCTCAGAATACTTTGTATCGCAGCTGGAAAGGCTGTCGGGGCAGGTTGGAGCTTTAAGCTTTGCAACTGTAACAGCGGGGCTGGAAAGGGTTAGCGGGATAGTCCAGCTGCTGCCGCCCTTTGCAACTATGCTCTTGGCGTTTTCAACGTTAAAGTCCTTGCCCGTTATCTCGTCAACATAGTTGGCTACGCCGTCCGGCCCAACAGAGACAGTGGCGTTTATAGGCTCACACTTAACCTCCTTGTAGATTTTATCCATATCCACAGCAGGAGCGGGCAGTGTTGCAATTTCCATGCTTATAACAGAATAATCGCCCTTGCAAATCTTATCTGTAATTGCCTTGGTAAGAGCGTCATAATCTATACTCATACCGTCTTTGCCAGGGTAGACCATAAGGTTGGCCTCTTTGATTTCATATGAGGGCAGCTTCATGGGCGTGCCGTGCTCTGAGGCAACGTTGTTTATAAAATTGCGTATTGCGGTTTCGTTGAACTTAATAGAGCCTATTGCAGAAATTTTGTTGATTTGAGTTGCACCGTCAGCTGCTGCGGCTTCTATGTAAGCCTCATCAACAACACCGCCCGGGGCATAGCCAAAATCGTATTTTTTTAGCTCTAGGGTATACTGTTTGCCGTCAACCTCAACGGCTATGCTCTTTTCACCAAGATAATCACCCAAGCCCTTTTGAAGCAGTATAGGCATGTTGCTGCTGCTGAGCTCGGCAATGCCGTTGATGATTTTGTAGGGAGCTTCCAGCTTAAAGGCAGAGTAATAAATACCCGTACCGCCTAAAAGCAGAACGGCCACACAGGCAACAATGCCAATTATAGCCTTGTTTTGTTTTCTTCTTTTTTTGCTTGGAGCTTTTTTAGAGGCTGTCTCTGCTTTGCTGTTGGAATTCTGTTTGGTTTTGCTTGTTTTGCTCATAGTATCAGACCCATCAATTGTATTTATGTCAAAAAAGTCATCATCACTAAGAGCCGAAAGCTTAACGGCGACTTCCCTGCTGTCGGGCAGCCTTTTAACAGGAGCAGCAAAAGCCAATTCATCTATATCGGCTAAATCATCGGTGTCGGCGACAGAATCAAATCCGGCGGCCGGAACGGTATGATTTTTTGCAGGCTCGTCCAAAAAGCTTAAATCGTTATCTTTGGCAAATTTTTGATGATTTGCACCTGAGCGTGCGCCCTCTCTCTCAAGACCGTGAGTTTTGTTTAAATCCTCAAAGTCAAAAGGCGTAGCCGCAGGAGCGGACTTTTTAACCGGTGAAGTCCCTTTTCTGACTGCACTAACGGTAACGGGTTTTGACGAACCGCCAACTCTATTCCCTGAATTATTATTGCTCACAACTGCACCCCTATTCTAATGCTTGCTAAACGGAAAATATTGATTGAAAAAATTGACTCCGCAAGCGAATGAATCAATCACAAGCCATATATGTATATAATATCTTAAAATGCGTCAAAATTCAAGCATTTATTTATATTTTGTTAAGTTTTTTTTGTTTATACTAGTATTAAATTTTGGAGCAAAAGATTTTGTCTATTTTAGCTAAATTTCAGGCTCAAATTGAGTGAAATAAAATGAAGAATAAAAATTTAAAATATGAATTTAAAAAATCGCTTGACAATTGCCAAAATTTGATTTATGATATATCCAAATTGAAAAATTTAAATGCAATGATGGAGAGCGCAAGGCCACAAAGCTCAGTCTACAGAGAGCCGATGTTTGGTGTAAATCGGCGGCGGGCGGCTAAAGCAATCACTCCTGAGCAGGAGCTCCCAAAGGCTTGCGGGCTGAGTAGGCGGCTTTCGCAGGGCTGCGTTAAGGCCATGGGCTTGTTGGAGCTCTGAAATTTGGGTGGTTTATAAACAGACATTTTAAGGTTTGTCCCTGTTGGGGGCAGGCTTTTTTTATTGTCAACATTCTAATTTAGGAGGATTTAATTAATGGAAACTAAAATTGTTGAAATCGCAGAGCGAATTAAAGGCCTGCGTGAGCTTGAGGGCTTGGCAGCAGAGGATATTGCCGCTGCTGTAGGGGTTAGTCTGGAGGACTATCTGGCGGCAGAGGAGGGCAAGGTGGATGTCTCCTTTACCTTCCTTTACAAGTGTGCCGAAAAGCTTGGGGTGGACATTGTGGAGCTGCTCACAGGCGAAACTCCCCACCTCTCGTTTTATTCTATAGTTCGTGCGGGGCAGGGCTTGGATATTAAACGCCGCAAGGGCTTTGTATATGAGCATCTTGCCGCCCGCTTTAAAAATAAGCTCGCCGAGCCCTTCCTTGTAACTGCGCCATATCTTCCCGAGGAGCAGGATAAGGAGATAGCCCTCTCTACTCATGAGGGGCAGGAGCTTGACATTGTGCTAAAGGGCAGCTTAAAGGTGCAATTTGAGAGCTACACCGAGGTTTTAAATGAGGGTGACTCTGTATATTATGATTCCGGCAGAGGCCATGGAATGATAGCAACAGGCGGCTCAGACTGCCAATTTTTAGCTGTAGTATTGAAGAATAAGGAGAGAGACAGAGATGCTTAATATACATCAAAAATACTGTAAAGAGACCTTTTATAACGGATTGGTGGAGAAGTTTGAGGCGGTGTTCCCTGAGAACTTTAACTTTGCTTATGATGTGCTGGATGAAATTGCAAAGCAGGACCCAAATCGCCGTGCCATGCTCTGGTGCAATGAGGAGGGGGAGGAGCACAGCTTTACCTTTGAGGACATGATGAGGTATTCCAATCAGGCGGCCAACCTTTTTGCCTCCTATGGCGTTAAGAAGGGGGATTGTGTGGCCTTAATTTTAAAGAGGCACTACCAGTTCTGGTCTGCACTGCTGGGGCTGCACAAGCTGGGTGCGGTGGGTATTCCCGGGCCTGTGCTGCTCACAAAGAAGGACTTTGTCTATCGCTTTAACTATGCAGACATTAAGGCTGTAATCTGCACTGCTGACGGAGATGTAGCCGATAGCGTAGACGCTGCAATTCCCGAAGCTCCTGAGGTGACAAATAAATTTATAGTAAACGGACAGCGTGAGGGCTGGGTGAGCTTTGACGATGAAATCAAGAGCCAGCCCACAACCCTTGAAAGAGTAGAAATTGATGTGCGTGACCCCATGCTAATCTACTTTACCTCAGGCACCTCAGGTATGCAAAAGATGGTTTATCATGACTACTCCTATCCAATTGCGCACATACCAACCGCAAAGTATTGGCACAATGTTGTTCCCGACGGCCTGCACCTGACTATCTCTGACAGCGGCTGGATGAAGAGCATGTGGGGCAAGCTCTATGGCCAGTGGTTTATGGAGGCGGGCATATTTGTATATGACTATGAAAAGTTTATACCAAGCGTGATGCTCTCGCTGTTTGAAAAGTATAAGATAACAACCTTTTGTGCGCCGCCAACCATGTTCAGGTTTTTTATTCAGGAGGATTTGAAGAAGTACGACCTCTCCTCCCTTAAGCACACCTGCATTGCAGGGGAGGCCTTGAATCCTGAGGTGTTCAACCAGTTCCGTGACGCAACGGGGCTAAAGCTTATGGAGGGCTTCGGCCAAACAGAGACCACCCTCACGGTGTTCAATCAGGTGGGCACAGACCCAAAGCCCGGCTCTATGGGCAAGCCCTCTCCCGCATATGATACCTACATTGCAGATGAGGACGGGAATCCCGCACCGGCAGGAGCTGTCGGCGAGATAGTAATAAGAACAGACAAGGCCGTGCCCTGCGGACTTTTCACCTGCTACCACAAGGATGAGGAGCGCACAAAAGAGGCCTGGCATGACGGCGTATATCACACGGGCGACAACGCTTGGATGGACGAGGACGGCTACATCTGGTATGTAGGGCGCACAGATGACGTTATCAAGTCCTCGGGATACCGCATTGGCCCCTTTGAGATTGAGAGCGTGCTAATGGAGCACCCCTCTGTGCTGGAATGCGCTGTAACAGGCGCACCCGACCCTCTGAGAGGCACGGTGGTTAAGGCTACTGTGGTGCTAACCAAGAGCTACAGCCCCTCTGAGGAGCTTAAAAAGGAGCTTCAGGACTATGTTAAAAAGCAGACTGCCCCCTATAAATACCCGCGCATAGTGGAGTTTGTGGAGCAGCTCCCCAAAACCTTTAACGGCAAAATCAGGCGTGTGCAGCTGAGGGAGGAATCTCAGGCACAGCAGCAGTAATATTTACAAAGTCACACCCCGCAAACTGCCATATTAACGGCAGCTTGCGGGGTGTTTTAATTGTTAGTGAGTATTACAAAATATGGTTCAAAACAAGCCCGTCAGGCAGAGATGAGCCGCCGCCATAAACATAGAACTCCTCAGCACCAAAGCCGCCTATCGCCGCCTTAACGTCCGCATTGAGTACGCCGCCTATCAAGAAGAGCGGTGCGCCTATCTTTGCTGAGAAAGCCGAACCAGCCAGTGCGTCAGGGAAGTTTGTGCCTGTGGTTAGAGTTACAGCGTCACCTGTGAAAATATCCTTGTACGCCTGATTGATTGCCACGGTCGTGGTGTAGCGGTTGCCGCCGGAGAGGCGGGATGTGTTTTCAACGCCTAAATCAGCTACCGCAGCATCACTTATGCCGCCGCCAATTACAACGATTTCCGCAATACCTGATGACGAAATATATTCGCCTGTGTCGGTGTTTACTTTGGCTGTGTCATTCTTGTTTGTGAAGAGTATCGGCTGCTGCAAAATACCCGCAACAGGCGAGACAGAGAGTGCGTCGGGGAAGTTAGTGCCATCGGCCAAAAATGCGCTTGTGAATTCAGCACCGTCTGCCTCAAGGGCTTTTGCAACCTCGATTGCGGTTGTGTAGCGGCTGTCGCCTGCAAGCCGATTAACATTCAAGTTGAGGCCTTCAAGCTGAGCGTAAATCTCCTTGCTGACAGAGCCTTCGCCGCCAACTATTATTATATTCTTAGCTTTTAATGTTTCTATTGGTTTCAAAACAGTGGCTCCCAAGGTGATGTTGTTTGAAGTTAGCAGGATAGGCGCATCATAATGCGCTGCGAGCGGGGCTGCGGCAAGGGCATCTGCAAAGCTTGCGCCGCTTGCTAGGATTACTGCGTCTGACCCCTCAGGCCAGCCTTGGGTTGCTATGGCGTTAGCTGTGACTGCTCTGTTGTTGCCTGAGAAGCGGGTGAAGGGAATAGGATATTGATTGTCATAGTCTACAGACACATGTTTTTTGTTCTGCAAGTTATTAATAACTTGCATGGCAGAGGAATCAGAGTTTGTATCAATATAATTCTGCTTCAATTCAACGTGAGATAAACTTGTAAGTGTTGTCAATTGGTTTATATCGCTGATTCGGTTATTGTTTAAATAAAGGTGAGTTAAACTTGTAAGGTTTGCCAATGGGTTTATATCATAGATGTAGTTATCAGGTAAACCAAGGGTAATCAAGCTTGTTAGATTAGCAAGTGGGCTTATATTTTCAATTTGGTTATTATATAAACCAAGGCCCGTTAATTTTGTTAATTTTGCAAGTGGACTTATATTGCTGATTTGGTTATCGCCTAAGCTAAGGTCTTTAATTTTTGTCAGATTTGCAAGAGGGCTTATATCGCTGATTTGGTTATCATGTATATACAGGGTATCCAAGCTTGTTAGTTTTGCAAGAGGGCTAATATTTTTGATTTGGTTACCACCCAAATGAAGGGATGTTAAGTTTGTTAGGTTTGCAATAGAACTAATATTTTCAACTTGGTCACGATCTAAATCAAGGAGTCGTAATTTTGTTAGTTTTGCAAGAAGACTTATATCGCTTACTTGGTTATTAAATAAATAAAGGAGCTCTAAATTTACAGCATACTGCAAGCCTTCAATGTTAGATATATTTGGATTATTTAAAAACAAGGTTTCAACCGCCGCCATCTCACCCTGAGTTATGTTGCCATCTTTATTAGCATCAACACCATGCTCAATCAACGCCGCCTTTAAATTAGCATCCGGAAAGTTAATAACATCATCAGGCGCAGCCTGCACACCAAACGCCTGTACCATGCCAAAAATTAATGCCAGTGCCAAAACCAAAGAAACTAACTTTTTCATATTTTTACCTCTTTCTGTTTTTATTTTAATTTTACCATTAATTACACTTAATAGCTATTGGCAATTTAGCCAATCTATACCTATTTATTTTAAGTATTTTGCCAAGCCCCCGCAAGCAACCATATTAACGGCAGCTTGCGGGGTGTTTTAATTGTTAGTGAGTATTACAAAATATGATTCAAAACAAGCCCGTCAGGCAGAGATGAGCCGCCGCCATAAACATAGAATTCATCAGCACTAAAGCCACCTATCGCCGCCTTAACGTCCGCATTGAGTGCGCCGCCAATCAAGAACAGCGGTGCGCTTACCTTTGCGGAGAAAGCCGAACCGGCCAGAGCATCGGGGAAGTTTGTGCCTGTGGTGAGAGTGACAGCATCACCTGTGAATATTGATTTATACTCTGTATTGATTGCAACTGCCGTAGTGTAGCGGTTACCGCCGGAGAGGCGGGATGTGTTTTCAACACCTAAATCAGCTACCGCAGCATCGCTTATACCGCCGCCAATTACGACTAAGTCCGTAACGCCTGAGGCTGCAATGTATTCGCCTGTGTCGGCGTTTACTTTGGCTGTGTCATTCTTGTTTGTGAAGAGGATAGGCTGCTGCAAAATACCCGCAACAGGCGAGACAGAGAGCGCATCGGGGAAGTTAGTGCCATCGGCCAAGAATGCGCTTGTGAATTCAGCACCGTCTGCCTCAAGGGCTTTTGCAACCTCGATTGCGGTTGTG
>JAISYX010000116.1 GCA_031269595.1 Oscillospiraceae bacterium | reverse complement strand
ACGCCCTTTTTAAGGCCTGTTACAACACCTGTTACAGGGTCGATTTTGGCATACTTCTCGCCGTCTGGGCTGATTATCTCCCAAATTACGCTCTGATCTGCACCAGCAGGTGTGATTATTGCGGTTAACGCCGATTCTTCGCCTATAAATACGGTGCTATTCTTCGGTGTTACTGCTATGCTCAGCGGCTTTACTTCTCCTCCGCTTTGGGTTGTGGTTGTGGTGTTAGTTGATGTGCCCGGCACGTTGGTGGCGGTTGTAGGCTTGCTGGCCGTTGTTGTGGCGGTGGTCGATGTTGTTGTAGTTGTTGTATTGGTTGATGTTCCGGGCACGTTTGTTGCTGTCGTTGGTTTAGTGGTAGTTGTAGTAGTGGTGGTTGTCGTCGTTGTCGTCGTCGTTGTCGTCGTTGTTGTGGTAGTTGTAGTGTTTGTTGATGTTACCGGCACATCTGTTGCCGTTGTAGCTGTTGTAACTTGAGCAGGCTGTACATACACTGTAGCTGCCGCAGACTTGCCTTGGTCGGCATTTGACGTTGCTATGATAAGTACAGTGCCAACTTTTAGGCCTGTCACAACGCCTGTTACAGGATCTACAGTAGCTATAGTGGAATCTGAAGTATCCCATGTAACAGTTTTATCCGCTACAGAAGCTGGGCCTACTGTTGCTGTTATAGTAATTGTTTCACCCACAACAACCGTTGTTGACTTAGGCGAAACTGCGATGGTTACATCTGTAGAAGTTGCGCTGGTTGCGGTAGTCGGATTCGATGCTGTGGTTGTGGGTGTAGTTGTTGTAGTAGTTGTAGTAGTTGTAGTCGTTGTTGTATCACTTGATGTGGCCGGTGCATCGGTTGTTGTTGTGGGCTTGCTGGCCGTGGTTGTAGTAGTTGTTGTTGGTGTAGTGGTAGTTGTTGTGGTTGCATTACTTGACGTTGACGGCACATCGGTTGTAGTCGTCGGCGTTGTCGGTGCTGCAACTGTTGTTGTGGTGGTAGGTGTTGTGGTCGTTGTAGTAGTGGTAGTTGTTGTCGTCGTGGTGGTTGTAGTTGTTGTAGTTGTTGTGGTAGTTGGAGTCGTTGGTACTGGCACAAGCTCCCACCTTGCATCTGATCCAGGCGGCTGCAGCCAAGAGCCAAGCCACTCCTGATTTGAAGTCCACTTATAGGTATTACCAGCATAGGTAACTGTATCACCATTGCGAACAGTAAAACCGTTAACAATAAGGGTTTCGTAAGCACCTAAAGCATCATCTGTTCCCTCTGTCTCTGTCGGAACAAAAGACTCATCCACAACAAAAAGCACAGCGGAATCAGATACCCCTGACTCTGTTGCGGCGGTGATTATTGCTACGCCAAGGCCGACTGCATTTATAGTGCCGTCAGCTGCAACTGTAGCAACCTCTTCGTTTGTAGAAGACCATGTAATGCCTACCTCGGCATTGGCCAATGCTGTAAACGCAGCTGATTCCCCCAGCTTGATTACCGCTGTTTTTGGGCTTACTACAATTTGGCTTACCGTGCCTGCTTCAATAACATACTGCACATTCTCTGAACCGGATGCAGCAGCTGAAAGCGGAATACACCCAATTAATAGAAGCACAGCCAAAAGAAGACTCACTAATTTTCTGTTAAATTTTGAAACCATAAATATAACCCTCCTAAATTCTTAACATAATAATAACACAATTCCTGCCAAGAATCAACCGATTTTCATTTTTTCAGGATGAGAATTTTCGAGCGATTTTTTGTGCACTTTGACGGTTTGGCAACATTTGCTTTTTACATAATCCACAAAGTATATGTGATGTTTTGTGCTTTTAACAACAAATTGACAAGCTTATTTTGTGATATGTATTAAACTAGCATTAATAGAATGCATTTTATTTGACGCCAAGAACAAAGAAGCCCTGCCAAAATTGGCAGGGCTTCCAGTTGTTAAAACTTAAAGATAAGGTGCGGCTTCTGCAACTGCAGCTGCTTGCTTCTCTGGTGTCTCTAATCTATCGGTAGAGAAGGTGATATATCCGCCATCTTCTTGCCAGTAGGTTCTGTAGTTAGAATAACCGAACTTCTGGGCAAGAATAACCAATGCACGAGCAGGGGCATAGGTTCTTCCGTCAATATTCTTGAAATATTGATCTGGATCTAAATTATAGGTTTCTACAAGAGAATCGTCAGAACATCTACGAATAGTTACAGCTGCGGTATCATAGTTTACAGTAGCTATATAATTATCATCTCTTATAGTAACAGAATCTGTAGCTGCAACATAGCCAACTCTTAAGCCTAAAGCTGCGGCAACATCAGCTACAACAGAGTAAGCTCTGCCTTCAAAGATAACTGCCTGTGCAACAATAGCAAAACCCTTATTGGGCTCGGCGGAGCGGTATGATACAGCTGAGCCAATCTTAAACACTACAAATTGTGGTAGTGTGGGCTCAACAACATCAGCGACATCAAAGATAGGTGTCGGGTCTGTCAGCGGTGCAGGATTTCTGTAGGTTGTACCGTTAACAACTGTCTCTGTGCCCTTAACGCCTGCCCAGCCTCTTGAATAGAAGCCAGTACCGATGTTAAGCTTGTTTGCGGGAATACCCAATTGGTTTGTGCCGTCGCCGTGTGGTGTTTCCTTTACATAGAACTGAACGGAGTTGTCTGTAGACCACTCTCTTGTAGCATAAGGTATGCCGTTTGCGCCTGTGTTAGGAACATCCTTCATTGTTGGATAATCGCTTGCATACAGTGGGTTGTTATGGCCGATAATCGGGTCAAACGCACCGTGATAATCGTATGTCATAGCGTTAACAAATGTGCAGGATTGAGAAATTTTGTAAAGGTCTTGCTTGTTGAGAACGTTGCCGGGAGCTGCAGGAATTGTTGCTGTGAGAAGGTTTCTGCTGCCCATTGTGTCAAGCATTGTGCGGAGCTTCTGGCAAAGCAGAGTGTAGTTATCGAACAAGCCGTTCAAAGATGACGGTGAGCCCAAGTCGCAGTTGTCATCAAAGTCAGGAGCTCTGTTATTTGAGGGATATTCCCAGTCAAGGTCAATACCATCAAAGTATGAATAAGTCTGGAGGAAGGTCTTGCAGGAAGCAACAAAAGCGTCCATGTTGGTGGGGCTCTTAATCATGGCATCAAAGCCGTCGCCGCGTGTCCAGCCGCCAACAGAAACAAGAAGCTTAAAGTTGTTGCCGGATACATTCTTTAATGTACCGAACTTAGCCATCATCTTGTCGCCTTCGCCTTCGCCTGAGCCGCCCATAGCCTTATAGTCGTCACACCAACGGTCTGTAGAGTTCAGGCCGAATGCAGGAGCGGGAATGCCTCTTTCGAAAGCACCGCCAACCTGGAAGAAGGAGTAGTTAACGTGGGTAAGGGTATCAAGGGGAAGTGAATTGGGGTCGAGGAACTGATGATAAGGATTGTATACGCCCCAGTTTGTGAAGTAACCAATGATGTTCTTGTTGCCGAGCTTTTGCTTGATAAGCTTTGTAAGCGGGAAGGTAGCACTGTTATCACCGGACATTTCCCAAATGATTATGCCGCCCAGATTGTTCTGGTTGATATAATCGCAGCGAGCTGTGATAGACTGCTCATTTTCATAGGTGAGGAATGCTTGCTTATCAGGATTCCAGAGGTAAGGAGCCTGTGAAATTTCATCATAGCCCTTATACCAGCCTGCGCCAGACTCTGTGCCCTCTATAACCTGACCATTTTCCATGTATCCTGCGTGTCTCTCAAGATAATCGCAGAGAACCCAAGGGTTCTGTCCGCCAAGTGAAAGAGCATAGGATCTGTTGTTAACTGCGCCCCAGTTCTGCTTAACGATTATACCAGGCTCTGTGCTGGAATCCTGCTGCCAGCCGTACTTTGCGGGCATAGCATCCCAAACGCCCTGTAATGTTACGTCATGCAGGAAGTAAGGAGAGTATTTTGAAAGGTAGTTTGCATCTGTCTCATGCCACATATACTGGTCGTTGCCTTCCTGATAAACAGGTTGGCCGTCAACAAGCTTGCGTGCACCGATTTCATTGGATTTGCCCGGGCCTATTGTGCTAAAGGTTGTAGCTCCGCCGTCGTTACCGTCTGTGAGGTAGCCGCCGAACTTAGCCTGAGGATAGTAGCCCTGTAATTCTTTTCTGAAGGCCTCTATTGTGGGAAGCACATCCTGAGCATACTGATGATATGCACTGCCGTCGCCTGTAGTAGGAGCTGTAGCAGTTACGTTTCTAACTGAACGTGCAGGGTCGCCGAATGCAGCAATAACGTCCTTAACATAGTTAACGGAGAATAACTGCCTCTGGCCGCCTGACTTTGTCAGTGCAGCATTTGTGCCAAGCTTTGCCCAGCCTTCAACTATGCCGTCAGGAATGCCTGCGCCATATTGCTTTTGGCCTGCTGCAAGCTTAATAAAATCAGCTGCATAAACTGTTTGAGAAGCCACTGTCTGCTGCTCATACCAGATGGAAACGCCATCTATATCAGCACACATTTTATAGTTGAGGTTACCGGACTTTGCAGAGATGCCCGGGTTGTAGTTGATTTCGCCGTTTGTAAGTGTAACGCAGCCGTGAGAGTCTGTTGTTATAGCAAAACCGTCACGGGGTGCCTTATACCAGTTGCCGTCTGTTGTTGTGCCTGTGAAAACAAAGCCTGCGCCGCCTTGGCCGGGGTTAAGAGTAAGAACCTCAACCTTGCCTATAGCCTGCATATCCCAAGGAGAAAGGTAAGCTGTGCCCTCGTTGTTCTTTGCCTGAGAGTTGGTGTTTACAGCACCGCCGACAGTTCCGCCTGCCAGGTTGCCGTATGTCATACCTGGTGTGGCTCTAAGTCTTACTTTAATAGGAGAAGAAGTTATGCCAGGGTCGCTGCCATTGCCTGTTCCGCCGCCGCCAGGGTTGTCACCGCCGCCGCTGCCGCCGCCTGGATTACCGCCTGTAAGTACCCATCCTGGGTCTACGCCCGGTACATAAGCTGTAGATGTAGCCCAAGACCAGTCTGCGCCGTCCCAACGGTATGAACCGCCGTTATGGGTGCAGGTGTCGCCTGTTCTGAGGTTCTGACCATTTGCGCCAACCCAAGTCATGTAATCGCCGCGCTCGACTGCCAAAGCAACCATGCCTACAGAGACTACGCTGACAACCAAAACCAGAACCAGAACAAGGCTCAGGAGTCTTTTGGCTGTCTTTTTTGTTTGTTTTGCCATAAAAATTTTCCCTCCGAAATTTAAATTTTTCGAGTCTTTTTACGCACAGTAAATGCGCATAAAACGTTTAGGAAGTCTAAATACTGTATTTCAAACTTCCGCTTCTTACTTAAAAGTCTACCACTATTTGCAGCTTTTTTCAATATAAATCTTGTGCTGTTTTAAAACTTTGCCACAAAGCACAAAATGTGCAAGATATTTTTAGTAACATTGACGAGGGATTTTGCACATAAGGAAGAAGCTGCATATTTTTGTTCGTCACTTTTAACAAATCTCAACTTTTACTTTTGGTGGATAAGCCGAAAATTGTTAATTTTTTTATATTTATCAATTTCCTCTTGACCTCTACGAACGTTTGTGCTATAATAATTTCGGAACATTTGTTTAAAGGCGGTGTCTTAATTGGATGTACAACAAAAACTAACCATTCTTGCCGACAGCGCAAAATACGACGCTGCCTGCACCTCCTCAGGCGCACAGCGCAGCGGCGGAAGGGGCATGGGCAACACGGTTATGGCAGGCTGCTGCCACAGCTTTTCAGAGGATGGCCGCTGCATATCCCTCCTCAAGGTGCTAATGACTAACCACTGTGTTTACGATTGCAAATACTGCGTCAATCGCCGTAGTAATGACGTTCCCCGTGCCGCCTTCACCCCCGAGGAGCTGGCCGAGCTGACTATCCAATTTTACCGCCGCAATTACATCGAGGGGCTTTTCCTCTCCAGCGGGGTGTTCCGCAGCCCAGATTACACCACGGAGCAAATGATAGCTACCCTTGAGCTATTGCGCCGCAAATACAACTTTTGGGGCTATATTCACGCCAAGGCCATCCCCAACACCTCACAGGACTTGATTTACAAACTTGGTCTGCTGGCCGACAGAATTAGTGTGAACATTGAGTTCCCCAGCGAGCAAAGCCTTAACCTCCTTGCTCCCAACAAGAGCCGCAAAGCCATTCTTGCGCCTATGGGGCAGATTACACAGGGCATAAAATCCGGCACACGTGATTTAGCATTATATAGAAACGCTCCCCGCTTTGCCTCCGCAGGGCAGAGCACGCAGATGATTATAGGCGCAAGCCCCGAGAGCGATTATCACATTATCAAGCTGAGTGCAGGGCTTTATGATAAATACCAACTAAAGCGTGTGTTTTACTCCGCATATATACCCAAGGTGCAGGATGCCCTTCTCCCCGCCGCAGGGGGCGAGCCGCCGCTTTTGCGTGAGCACAGGCTGTATCAGGCCGATTGGCTGCTGCGCAAATACGGCTTTGCTCCCGATGAAATTTTAAGCGAGGAAACCCCAAATTTTAACCCCTTTATGGATCCAAAATGCAATTGGGCTGTGAACAATATGCAGCTCTTCCCCATCGACGTGAACACAGCTCCCAAAGCCCAACTGCTGAGAGTGCCCGGGATAGGCCCAACCAGTGCCGCACGTATAGTAACCGCCCGCCGCACAGGCCGCCTCTCCACCGACGATTTAAAGCGCATGGGCGTTGTACTTAAACGTGCAAGGTATTTTATCGCAGCCAAAGACCAGCCCACGGGCTACAAATACACAAAGGAGGGGGTAATCCGCAGCTTGATTGACCCCAGTGTGTTCAGCTTTGGCACAGAGCAGCTCTCACTTTTCACGCCCTCTAAGCCCGCAATTGGCGCAAGCAGCGTTATCGAAGCCGCAGAGGAGGCCATTCTGTGTCTAAAAGCAACAATTTAGCACAGGCGGCAGATGTGCTGTATGTTTACGATGGCTCGCTGGCGGGCTTTTACAGCTGCGTCTTTCACAGTATTTACAGCAAGACATTGCCTGTGGATATATGCCCCGAGGAGGCTCTCCAGCCAAGCCTGTATCCCGCAATATACATAGCTACAGAGCAGGATAAAGCGGAGCGTGTGCGCCGCTCTATACCGCAAAAAATTGCAGCCGAGGCTCTGCCCTTGGTTGAAACCGTCTTTCTAAGCTGCCTTGAACACAAGGAGCTTCACCTGCTGGAGTTCCTGCTAATGGGCTACGCCCAAGGTGCAAGGGTGCTAAAAATGCTGGGCGACCCCTTGGTTAGCAAGATATACGCCGCACAACAGCATCTGCTGGGAGAAAAGCAGCTGCTCCTTGGCTTTATCCGCTTCTCTGATTATGGTGGTGCGCTGGCGGCTGTAATCACGCCAAAAAACTTCGTTCTGCCCTTTCTTGCGGGGCACTTTATATCACGGCTTTCCGGCGAAAATTTCTTGATATTCGATAAAACCCACAAAGCCGCCCTAGTCTATCAAGACAGGACGGCGGAAATCATCCCCATTGAAACCTTAGAGCTGCCCGAGGCCTCAAACGAGGAGTGCGAATATCGTGCTATGTGGAAGAGCTTTTACAAAACAATATCTATCCAAGCCAGATACAACCCCAAATGCCGCAGAACCCACATGCCCAAGCGGTATTGGGAGAACATGACGGAATTTAACTAAAGGTAGGGCACAACGCACTTTTCACAGGCGATTTTGCCCTCAAGCTTGGCCTCTGCGTAGGTTATCTGCGTCATAGTCAGGCCTCCGCAGCCCGGGTCTATGTGGAAGCGAGTGCCCGTTTTGCTCACCCAAACCAGCGAGTTATCCTTAAGGTTTATCTTGATTTTGCGGCCTGTGGTGGTAGGCGGAGGCTCTGTTGTAGTGGGCTTTGCGGTGGTAGCTTTGGTGGTGGTAGTCTTGACTGTGGTTGATTTCGTCGTTTTAGTAGTTGTGGGCTTGGTGGTTTTTACCGTAGCTTGCTTTGTTGTTTTAGCTGTTTTGGAGGCCTTTGAGGTAGTTTTTGCCTTAGTTGCGGCGGTTTTAGGCTGAATTACAGGCTCGTCCACGGTGTCGTCCTCAGCTTCAAAGTCTTCGACAAGCTCCTCTGACACCTCCGCAGAATCGCCGCCTGTCTCCTCCTCAGCAGATGGCGCAGCAAGGGGAGCGTCGCCCGCAGCTTCGAGCACCTCTTCCGCCTCGCTTGCGGACTGAGCCGCCTCGCTGCCTGCACCGTATATGTCATAGGGCACAAGCACCTGCGGGGTATCCGGAGTGCCGCTGTTCTGGTAGGCGGAGATGCCGAAGCACAGGAAGAGCAGTGCGGCGGCAATGCTTACCGCCCCTTTAGTCCTCTTTGACCAACTAGTATATTTAAACAACAGTACGATTCCCAGAGGGAAAAAGAAAATCAAAGTGACGATAATCCACCGTGTTTGGGTATACCATTTTTCCTTTGGCGGCGCAGACTTAGCTCTATCCTGCATTTCGTGGAGCTTTTCGTCAAACGCACCCGTGAAAAACACTCCAGCAAAAAAGGCCAGCGCAGCAAGCAAAAACAGAATAAGCGGCCAAACCAGCCTGCCAAGCAGCAAAATTGTAAGTCCCGCTCCTCCAAAGGCAACGCAAAAACCCCAGCTAAACAGGGTGAAGGGGTTCTTCCACTCCAACTGGGTGAAGGATATTTTAATTAATTCAAGTATGTCCTTCATGGCTTTCACGGCCTTTCTGCTAGATTTGCATAATATCATATATTGTTACATAAACTTTTAGCAAGGTTTTAGCTGTTAATTTTGTCGAAATACATCTAATTTTGTATATAGTTTAAGAATAAACCTAACAAGCCGATAAAGTCAATGCACAAAATAGGGAGTTTTTGCGGTGTTTTTTTCATGTTTATCTACATTTTGACTTTAATTCCTTTAAGTTTATTTGTATTTATTAAATTTCCTTTAAAAAATTGCTTGCAAATTTTCTCCTTTTGTGCTATTATAATTATATGTAGGTCAAGTTAATTGGCTTAACCATGACACAAACATTTAGGAGGATTTACTATGTATTGTAAAAATTGTGCTAATCCCGTGCAACCTACAGACGCCGCCTGCGGCCAGTGCGGAGCTCCTGTAGGCGCAGGCAGCGCATACTGTCAAAACTGCGCAGCAGCAGTGCCCGCAGGCGCAGCAGCCTGCCCTAACTGCGGCTATCCCACAGGCGTGCAGAATGCCGACCCTCAAGCTCAGGCTTATGGTGCTGCACCTCAAGCTCAAGCTTACGAGCAAAAGTCTAAACTGACCGCCGGTTTGCTTGGCATCTTTTTAGGTGCCTTTGGCGTGCATAACTTTTATCTCGGTTACACAGGCAAGGCCGTTGCTCAATTGTTAATCTCTGTTTTGTCTTGCGGCTTTTTGGCCGTTGCCTCTGAAATTTGGGGCATCATTGAAGGCATTATGATTTTAACAGGCTCAATTAATGTTGACGGCAAGGGCGTTCCCCTTAAAGACTAATATTAATTCAAACAAACTGAAAGCCCGCCTTTCGGCGGGCTTTTGCTATTTACTCTCGATAATTTTAATATTTCCTGCGGGGATTTTTGTTTGGTTAACTATAATATCCTTAATCATAGATACCTCGTTGGCAAGCAAGCCCTCGCTCTTTACAACCACTGTCACTTGCTCGCCGTTGATTATAGCAAGGCAATCCTTAAAGCCCTTGGCCTTTATCAGGCTCTCTATTTTGTTCTCGTTATCAATATTTGCCGCAAGCTCAACGCTCTTTTTAACGGCCTCGGACTTATCCGCCTCTGTAAGGCTTGCCTTGTTGAGTATCTCCTTGATTGTGTCGCCGGCCTCGTCTCTGCTGCTCTGGCGGGAGAGCCTTGCGGAAGCAAAGTAATCATCTGCGCTTGCCTCTGCATTTGCGCTCTGGGTTTCTATTGCGCTCTCGGTGTTGCCTGCATTAACAAACTGTGCGTCGCCTAGGTTCTTAGAGGCCTCAGAGGCCACATTTTCACTGCCCGGCTTGAGGCTCTTTGTCTCGGGAGACATCTGCCAATTGGCGTATACCGCCAAGCCCAGAGCCACCACTAAACCTGTTAAAACCAAATATCTCTTTTTACCTGCCATTTTTCTTTCCTCCGAAAATTTAAATTTTTTGTCCGCACGCATCCCCTTTGATGCCTGCGTTCTTACACTTACGAAAGTCTTGTTACACAAACCCTTTTGGATGATATATCCAAGGCTGTGGTTACAACTTGAATCAACCGCTGCTGCACTGTGGGATTATCCCCTCCCTCGCAAACTATAACCACCCCTTTAACCTTGGGCTGAAGCTCTGTTTGCACAAGAGCCTCCTTGTTGCCGTTTTGGCCGTCTACCAGAATAAGCTTTTTTTCGGTGTTGGATTTTTCGTCGGTGCGGCTGCCGTCGGCAGTGTAGTTGGTGTTGCTCTTTTCCTCGTTGGCAAACACATACTCCACGCCGCTTTCCAGCGTTATCATCACCTTTGCCTCCCCAACCCCGCTTATGCTGCATATCATTGCCGAGAGCTTGCTCTCAAGCTCCTTTTCAAAGCTCTCTGCGCTTACTCCTGCCTTTGGCTGAGTAACCGCACTCTTGCTCTTGAAGGGCATAACATCTGAAAGGAAGATTAACGCCGCCCCCAGCAGAGCCAGAATTATTAATATGTTTTTTGCTTTGGGATGGCGCAAAAGCTCCTGCCCTTTTTTTAGATAATCCGATGCTTTCATATTTGACACCATGTGTCAGAGAGCCCGCACGCAAAACATTATAAAAAATATTTTGCTGGTCTCCTGCGTCCTTTCTAGGTTCTTTTTCAAACTCAAACCATGTATCGTGCCACGGCCTGAACCGACACTGTCCCTTTCCTTAAAACTTCCGGCCTGTTTAATCTTCATAGAGGATTTCTGGTGTAAAGCCCACCATCTCCTCCGCCTTTTTGCGGATTTCCGCCTCCCTGTTTTTTAGGCTTGTATCAATAGTTATGCTAAAGCCCTCTAACATTATTACACCTTTGTCCGCAAATTTTGCCCTAAGGGTGATTTTGCTTGCGGGAGTGCCCTGATTTTCAAGGCCTTGCCCCAGTCTTTTAATAATTTCATTCGAGAGCTGAGCCTCTGTCTGCTCGGAGTATTCCGCCTGTTGGGAGTAGCTGCTTGAATCCGGCAGCGAGAGAGAGGGCAGAGCCCTGCCTAAATCCTTAATTGGCTTTATAACGGCGCAGAGCACAAACAGAGCCAGCAGGAGCTTCATAACCTTTTCAAACCGTTCTGTGGGCACTAGACCCCTTGCTATGGCTGCGGCTGCGCTTGCAATGCACACCGCCGCCGCATAGGCACGAACACTATCCATTTGCGCCACCACCTCCTGTAATAAGCAGCACGGCCGTTGAGATTATCATAATCATTACCACAAACAGCAGCAGTGTCAGCATGATTCTAAGCACAGAGCCCACCGTTTTAAGCAGCTTGGCCGCCTCTCCCACGCCAAAAATCTCTGCTGTGTATGAGCCAATCCCCACACAGGCCATCCAGAGCAGGTTTTGCATGATTATAGGGATAAAGATAAAGCCCCCTGCAATCAGCCCGAATGCGCCTATAGTGCCCTTGATGTACTTCATGCCTGAGCAAACTGCGGCCAGGGAATCCCCCAAGGTGCTGCCCGCTATGGGCACAAAGGTGGAGACAACAAACTTAGCCGAGCGCAGTGATAGGCTGTCCCCTGCCCCTGCAACCACAGATTTAACCGTGAGCACTCCCGTAAACACGGTTGCAAGTATGCCCAGCAGCCATTTTACGCAGCTCTCTGCCCCTGCGGCCAGAGCCTCCAGCTTAAAGCCATCTGAAAGGGAGGCGATAAGAGAAACCCCGAGGAAGATGCCCATCAGCGGCAGCACAGCCGTGCTTATCAGGGTGGAGATAAGCTCCGCAGCCCCCAGTGTAACCGCCGTATACGAGGCCGCAGAGAGGGGCTCGCCCGCCGAGGCAGCCGCTGCGGCATACACAGGCACATAGGCATAAAGGAACACATTTGCGCCCTCTATGGTCTGTGAGGCTTTATCCATGAACTCCTTAACGGGCAGGATAAGCACCGCACTCATTGCAAGACTGACCATAAAGCTTAAGGCTGTGCCCATGCTCCCCGACGCAAGTCCCTCCTTCATGCCGCCCAGAACCGCACATAAAATGATTAAGCCCACTATAAAAATCAAGGCGTTAAGCGGGTTTTTCATCTGCTCCTTGGCTGAGCCTGCAAGGGCGTTTAGCACGCCGCCAAGCTCCAAATTCTGCATGGATTCTATAGAAAAGCCGCCCTGATAGGCCTGTTCCAGCAGCTTTGAGCTCTCTTGGGGCAGAGAATCTGCTAAATCGGAAGCCCCAGCGGATTCCAGCTGCTCTTGAATGGCGTCGCTCTCCATGGCCTTAGCGGAGACAGCGGGTAATATTGTAAGGATTATCAGCAGAGCTAAAAGCGTGAATATCTTTTTCATATGACACCATGTGTCAGAGAGCCCGCACCCAAAACATTAATAAAGATTTTTTGCTGGGATTCCTGCGGCCTTTCTGAGTTCTTTTTTTAAATTTTCCTTGAATTTTTTACGTTGATTTAATCAGCGAGAGTGCTGTTTGCATTACCTCATTAAACAGAGGCAGCGCAAGGAAGATGATAGTCAGCCGCCCCGCTATTTCCAGCTTTGAGGCCAGTGAGCTCTCCCCTGCGTCACGGCAGGCATCAGAGGCCACCTGAACTATCAGGCATATGCCAATGGCCTTTATTATAACCCCGCCAAAGGAGGCGGGCAGGTTCATTTGTTCAAAGAGGCCGTTAAGTGCCTGTATTATTGGGCCGAGCTTGTCTGCCACAGCCAAAAAGATAAGCACCACCGCCGCCAAGCCTATAAGGGCAGCCATCTCCGGCCTGTGCTGCCTTAGGGTAAGAGCCACAAATGCGGCCACTATGGCAAAGGCGCAAAGTGATATGATACTCATAGGCTAAACAGGGTTTGCACCGTGCGGAACAGGGTGTCTATCTCCTTGATTACCATTAGCAGAACCACTACAACACCCGCCAGAGTGGTCATCATAGCCTGCTCATCCCTGCCCGAGCTTTTAAGCACCTGATTAACCACCGCCACAATTATGCCTATGGCGGCTATTTTAAATATTAAATCCACATCCATTTTTTTGTTCTCCTTCTACTAGAGGCTAGAGGCCAGAGACTAGAGGCTAGAACGCTCCCAATCGTAACCTCATGGGGTAAGCAACCTGCCCCCTGCTCTTCCACAACCCGCCCAGTCTGCGAGCGAATGCAATTCGCCCCTATGAAATTTATGCAATTTTTCATTTAAAAAAACTTTTAACTGTCAACTTACAAAATCACCAGCACTAAAGCCAGCCCTGCCGAGACCCCCAGCGTCATGCACATGCGGCTTTTCTTCTCCCTGTTCTCACGGGCGGCCTGTAGGCTGGTGCGCAGCTGAGCCTCATACAGCTCACAGCATGACATCTGCCCTTCAATATCTGTTGTGCCTAAGGATTTGCCCCAAATAAGCAGCTGCTCGCTGTCAGCTGCGTTTGCTCCGCAGGGCTTGGCATAGGCCTTAACAGCCGTGCTCCACGCCTCTGGGAAGGGCGTACCCTTGCTGCAGGCCTCCTCGCACCTGATTATAAGCTCCGGCGGAGTGCCCTTGCGGCACAGCTTGCACAGCAGCTCTGCCATGGGTGTGGCCTGATAGCGTATATCTGCCTTAACCTCTGCCAGCACCCACTGCATTGTCTCTATAAAACGCACCCTGCTGCTAAGCTTATGCAGCACCGCCGCTCCCATCAAAGTTGTTGCCGCCACTATTAAGAGAGAACCAAAGGCTTTGAGCATCTCCATCACCCTCTGTAAGAATTTTATTTATCTCCCCTGGGTTATCTCTGCCGCCCAGAAGGACTATTTTTGGGAAGGCTCCTGTCTCCAGCAAGCGTTTTATTTGAATCTTCCTTGCAAGCTCCTTAAGGCTTGCGGCGTGTATGCTGGCAATAAAGGAGACCCCTGAGTTAACGCCCATCTCTATGGCCTCTATGTCCTCCTTGCTGCCTATTTCATCGCAGAGTATTACATCGGGGGAGAGACTGCGCACAGCCTGCATTATACCCTCAGACTTGGGGTAGCCGTTGAGTATATCGCAGCAGTAGCCCAAATTATTGGCACTGCTGCCCCTGTAAACGCCCGCAAGCTCGCCCCGCTCGTCCACCACAGCCACACGAAGAGGCTCGCCAAGACAGCCGCCAGAGAGCTGGCGTGCCATATCACGGAGTATGGTGGTTTTGCCGCTGGAGGGCGCACCCGCAATAAGCAGGCCGCTTAGTCCGTTAAAGAAGACCTCCTTGCATATGGCCTCTGCTGCGCCGTTAATCTGCCTTGCTATGCGCAAATTGATAGAGGAGACATTACGTACCCCCACCACCTTGCCCTCGGCTGTAACGGCTGTGCCGCAAATGCCGGCACGGTGTCCTCCCTTTATTGTAATAAAGCCGTTTTTAATATCCTCCTGATGAGAATAAACGGAGTATTCGCACAGTCCCAGGAAGCATTCCTCAATATCCTCACGGCTAAGGCAGTCCACGCCCATAAGAGGCGTTTTGAACAGCATGTTTTTGTTTTGTATAAAATATGTTTCCTTGCCCGTGTTAATTGAGAGGGGGGAGTTTGTCCTAAGGCGTATTTCCTGGGTTCTTGCCCTAATCTCTGTTGGCACAGCCATAAGCATAGCACGGATTTTAGGGCTAAGGGTTTTAACGGCCTCCTCAAATCTGGCGGCTCTTTCAATTTGTGTTTTCATAATAACACCATGTGTTAGAGGGCTCGCACATCAACAATTTATTGCGAATGCGTCGTTGTGCCTGCGCTCTACCTTTCTTGCTGTTTTCAAGCTAATCAACTATAATTTCTTCTCTGCCTTGTCCATCTTGCTTAATTCTATGCATAGAATAAAAAATTTATCACCAAAATTTGTAATAAGTAAAATAAAACAGTTGATTTTTATGCACCTGCTATGTTAATATAGAAGTGTGTCGACATTTTGAGACAAATTAAGTTAAGTAATGACATAATTGAGCATCTCTAAAAGTCGGTAGGGGCAGACCTATGTGTCTGCTCAGATTGCCGCAAAATGTTCGTCTTTAGGCAGACACATAGGTCTGCCCCTACAAAGCTAACAGGGTTAATGGAGATACTCAATCATTCCGACAACACAGGTCTAACATCTAAGTTCTAATGTCTAATATCTAAATTCGGGGGTGCTGTTTTTGGCTTATAAATTTATTCACGCTGCTGTTGCTACAAATCTTGGACTTGTGCGGCGAAGGAACGAGGATAACTACTACTTTTGCGGCTCTTTAATTAAAAAGGACGAGCTTAGCTCTATCAGCTCGGCAAGCGGTGTGTTTTCGGCCAGAAGCTCTGCCTTTGCCGTTTTTGACGGCATGGGCGGCTTTGACTGCGGAGACGTTGCCTCCCGTGTGGCTGCACAGTGCTTTAAGGATTATGAGGAGGAGCTGGGCTCTGCGAAGAGTGCGGTCGATTCCCTTAAGGGGCGCATATATCAGGCCAACGACAAGCTCTGCTCACTTATTGATGAGATAGGCAAAAACATGGGCACAACTATAGCCTCTGCCGCCTTTAAGGAGGACAAGCTGGTTATAGCCAATGTTGGGGATTCCCGTATATACCGCTTTTTTGAAGGCAAGCTGGAGCAGCTTACCGTTGACCATACAGAGGCTCAAAGCCTTTTGAGCTCAGGTGTTATTTCTGAGCATGAGTGCATGGACTTCCCCTTTACCAACAGGCTTACACAGTTTATAGGGCTTTCGCCTGAAGAATTTTTAATTGAGCCCCATATCAGGGAGATAGAGCACATCCAACAGGGCGAAAAATATCTTATTTGCAGCGACGGCCTTTATAACATGCTGGATAATGAAGCAATAGGCAAAATTTTATCTTATGAGAAAAGCGAAGCTCAGCTTTGCAGCGAGCTTGTATGCCAAGCCATTAAAAACGGCGGCAGAGATAATGTAACGGTTATGGTTTTGCAGGTTAAGGATGACAGCATACCGGACATAGATTTTGAGCGCACCGAGGAGCTTCCGCCCTCTCCCACTGCTCCACCTGTAACAAAAAGCCCTGCCCTTACAGCAGATTATGCGGGCAAGGTGGCAGATATGCGCCGCACCTCTATTAGATATTTAGGCCTATTGCTTATTGTCTCTGCACTGCTTATTGCAGGCGTAGCTATAATGCGGCATTTTTTAGGTGATTACACAATCTGAACCCGATTTGTAATAAGGAGTCAACTTTTGTGAGTGTTATGAGTACCGAGAACAAAATATATCTTTATGAACCCCTATGGGGTTCTTGGTATGTAGATGAGCTTTTGGGCGAAGGCAGCTTTGGCAAGGTTTATCGCATACATAAAGATGAATATGGCAAGCGGTATTATTCAGCTGTTAAAATCATCTCTATCCCTCGCAGCGAATCTGATTACCGTGAGGTTTTGGCCAACGGCATGGACACCGAAACCATACAGAACTACTACAGAGGTTACATACAGTCTATAGTGGGCGAAATGCATATGATGCAAAGGCTCAGGGGCAACGCAAACATAGTTAGCTATGAAGACCATTCGGTTATAGAAAACCCCTACGGTGTAGGTGCAGATATACTTGTGCGCATGGAGCTGCTCAAGCCCCTTAACGAAAAGATTGCGGCCTCGGGCATGTATGCCAGCTCTGTTTTAAAAATGGGCATAGACCTATGCAAGGCTCTTGAGGTATGCCAGCATTACAATATCATGCACAGAGACATTAAGCCAGGCAACATATTTATTTCAGAATCTGACAAATACAAGCTGGGCGATTTTGGCATCGCACGGCATATTTACAGCGGCGCAAACGAGCTTTCAAAGAAGGGTACCTTCCCATATATGGCCCCTGAGGTTTACATGGGCAGGCCTTACGATTTTTCAATAGACCTTTACTCTCTGGGTATAGTTATGTACAGGCTGTTTAACAACAACAGGCTGCCCTTTTTGCCTCAGCCGCCCAAGGGTGTCACATACTCCGAAAATGAGCAGGCTCTAACCCGCCGTCTCTCCGGCGAGCCTATGCCTCCCCCTGCAAATGCGCCCTCCGGCCGCATTTGTGATGTTATAATGAAGGCCTGCGCCTTTCATCCTCAGGCCAGATATGCCTCCCCCTCACAAATGAGGCTGGACTTAGAGGATGCACTGATTCTGGGCACAGATTATCGGGTGCTGGATTATAATCAAAACCCCGCTCCCCCACGCACGCCTCAGGGCTACAACGCACCGCCCTCCGCCTCCGTTACGGGGGTATCGGGTATGCTTCCTCCTGAGAGCCACACCGCAACAAAGCGGACTGCCGCCCCTGTCTCCGCCGCCGGTAGCTCTGCTAAGCCCAACCGCTTTGTTAGAGCAGAGGAGGGCGGAGAGGTTTACACTCCCCAGCGAATCCGACGCATGAGAGAAAATAACAGGAACAGCAATCCATTTTATATTGTATGGCAAAAATTTACGGCCACAAAGGCCGGACAGAGTGCAGGCTCTCTTTTGCAAAGGCTTAAGGAGCAAATGAACGATAGGCTCCCCACCCCTGAGCTAAAGCGGCAGTATCTGGCTATATTGGGTGCTCTGGCAGCGGCTATTTGTGTAATATTCTTCCTCACAGTTTACCTTTTAGGCGGCTTTGGAAGTGCCTATATCTCTGCAACTAATGAGGACTTGGTTGGCACCTGGAAGGCCAGCAGGGACAGCATTGTTTACACCTTTACCGATAACGGCTACTACAACAGCAGCGAGGGCAGATTTCAAACGACTATAGGTCTTTACACCGTTGACAGCGGCAACACCCTGATTTTAAAGGACGACGGCAACGAACTGGTTTACTCTATAAAGCTAAGTAAAAACAGAAAAAAGCTTATTATAGAGGATAACTTTGGCAAGAAATGGACATTTAAAAAAAGTGAGTAATGTTAAAGGGGCAAACCAACTTGGTTTGCCCCTTTAATAAGCCTATCTACGAAACCCTGTCCAGCTCACGCCTCAGCCGCTCAATAATGCGCTTTTCCAGCCTTGATATATAGGACTGAGAAATCCCCATGCAATCTGCAACCTCCTTTTGAGTGTGCTCCTTGCAGCCAAACAGGCCAAAACGCAGCTCCATAATGTGCTTTTCACGGGAGTTCAGCCGCGATACAGCCTCCAGCAGCAAATTGCGCTCCACCTGCTGCTCCAAATCCCTGTGGACTATATCTGGGTCGCTGCCCATGACATCCGAGAGCAGCAGCTCATTGCCGTCCCAATCCACATTCAGGGGCTCGTCAATTGAAAATTCGTGCTTTAGCGCAGAGGTCTTGCGCAAAAACATCAGTATTTCGTTCTCTATACAGCGTGAGGCATAGGTGGCCAGCTTGATATTCTTGGCCGGATTAAATGTGTTAACGGCCTTAATAAGGCCTATTGTGCCTATTGAAATTAAATCCTCAACCCCCGCACCCGTGGTTTCAAACTTGCGGGCTATATACACCACAAGGCGCAGGTTATGCGTAATAAGCGGTTCACGGGCACTCTCGTCCCCCACCGCAATGCGCTCCATTAGGCTTTGCTCCTCATCCTTGGCCAGCGGCGGCGGCAGGGTATCCGGCCCGTTGATATAGTGCACCTGCTCAATGAGCCCTATTTTGATAAGCCAAAGCGCAAGCCGTTCTTTTAGTTTCTTAAACATAATTGATCTCCTTTTAATTCGCAACAATTTCGGGATTCACCAAGGCGCAAAACCCGTTTTCTGAAACCTTTTCACTGCTGACTGCTATATATACATCCTTTTTTTTGATATGCCTGTTAGAGCAATCTACCGTTATCAAATCTGGCTTAAATGCAGGCAAAACTCCCTTTCCTGAGACCGTGGAGTAGGGAATCACCCTATAATTCCCCTTCCAGTTTTTAACATCCACATGAGTTACCCCTCTGAAGCCCTCCTTAAGGAATTCGGGGAAAAGCCGCTCTACTGCGGCATAATCGGCCACAATTACAGGAAAGTCCGAAAACACCTCCCGCAGCGAGTTGCCTGTATCGGTTATGCCCTCAAATTTTACGCTTCTGCCCTCAATTTCCACCGTTATGCTGCATTTTAGCTCCTTTGGCAGCTTGTGCTTTGTCAGTCGGCCAATTATACTAAGCGCAGTATAGCACAACACTGTAACTAATATTATTGAAACAGGGGTAATGTTGACGTAGGGCACGGAGTTGCCCATTATCAGCCCCTTTGGCCTCACCAAATTTAGCATGAGCATCATGCCGCCGGCAAAGGCAAAGCTTATGCCCAAAAAGGCTCCAAATGCCTTTAAAAGCTGCTTTTTACTGCCGTATCCAAATGCAGAAAATACAATTATCAGCGAGATTACAGCCTTGATTAAAACAGTGAGGATAACGTTCATTTCAGGCAAAAATATTATAAACGAGGCCGCAGCTCCCACCAAACCCCCAAGACAGAGGCGCAGGCGTGAGACCTCCAAGCCTATCAGCTTGGCCGATGCAAGCAACAAAAAGTAGTTAACAAATAGGTTTAAACAGAATAATACGTCAGCATATATTACTTGAGGCAATTCGCCTATCCCCCTCTCTAAAATTTTTTGGCTTTGCTCTATTATAACGCCTTGCATATGGCTAATAGTGTCAAAAAAAGCCCCCAAAAGGGAGCTTTTTAATGTGTTTACAATTTTTTTAATCTTAATTTTTAGAGCTCTGCTTTACAATTTGCCCCACAACCGCCAATATAATGCCAATTACAATAAGGCTGAGCAGCGAAAGCAAGGTGATGTTTCCGTTGTAGCTGACCTCGTTCCACATGTAGAGATTGGCCTCCTGCAAGGCTATTCTTGCCTGCCCCAGCGAGGTAAGGTGCAGTGTCAAATCGGCCAGGAGCTGCCAAATTGCAACAAATAGTATGCAGATTGCCGCCCTGAACCAGCCGTTAAGCCTTATATAACGGATGATAAGCATAATCCCCCAAGGCAGCAGGGACATTGCCAGTGTGATTGGCACTCCCATAGTGAAAAACTCCTGCACATTCCCCGTTTTAAGCATGATAGCCAGTAGCATAAATAGGAGCAGGAAGGTATCTACTGCAAAGCAGCACACCGCCTTGTGGTTAAGAAGGGGCAGCGGCAGAGGGATAGCTCTGATGATAAAAGGCAAAAATACAATGCTAAACGAAAAGATTAGCACAACAAACACCAAAAAGAACCAGTTCCCCCCTGTAAATAGACAGGCCAGCAAAAGGGTCAAATTCAGCGAGGTGAAAAACGCTCCCAATGTCCACAGGCCAACGTGCTCCTTTGCAAGCACAGGCACACAGGTAAGCGAAAATCCTATTGACACAGCCGCAAGCGAAATCAAGGCCGCCCCAACTTTCCCCTGAGCAAGGAACACGGCCAGCAGCGGGATAAGCACAGCCCCAAGTATCCCAAAGCATATGCCTAAATAAACTCTTTCTCTTTTCTTCATAATGCGCATTTGCTTAATCATCTGGCGGCCATCCTTATCCTCGCTGGAGGTAAGCAG
>JAISYX010000094.1 GCA_031269595.1 Oscillospiraceae bacterium | reverse complement strand
CTCGAAGTTCTTGATGAAACACATCATCCGATACTCACAGTATTCCCCGGCTTAAGCAGCCACGGTCAGCTGCGGTAGCTATTCGCAACTAAATCGACCGTAACTTTATTGTAGGAGATATAAATTGAAAGTTGAAAGTTGAAAATTGAAAATTAATGCTACAACTTAGCAATCTCTTGCATCTTGCATCTTACCTCTTGCTTCTAAACGCTCAGCGTTTCAACCACCTGTGCAACCAAATCAAGCTCCTGCTCTCCTGCCTCTATGGGCACGGCTATGCAGGGCTTTTCGCCTTGTAAGAGCTTTATCTTTCTGCCCTTATATGCGGCTATCAGCCTGTTAAAGGCCTCTATGTTAAAGGTAACCATGCTAAACAGCAGCTCGCCTCTGGCCTGCTTAATCTCGTAAATACCAAGCCTTGCGGCCTTGGCTCTCACCCGTGCTATGTCTATAAGAGTGAGCACCTGCGCCGGTGGCTCACCATAGCGGTCTATCAGCTCATCCACCATGTCGGCTGCGTCCTCCTCTGTGCGTATGGCCGAAATCCTCCTGTACACATCCAACCTCTGCTTAAGTGAGCTTACATATTCCTCCGGAATGAATGCCGGAAGCTGTATATCAAGCAGACAGTCAAGCTCTGTGCACTCAAAGGTCTCACCCTTGGATTCCCGCATGGCCTCCTCCAGCATAGAGAGGAAGAGCTCGTAGCCCACGGCCTCCATGTGTCCGTGCTGCTGAGCACCGAATAAGCTCCCCGCCCCCCTTAGCTCTAAGTCACGCATGGCAATTTTAAAGCCTGAGCCAAACTCCGTAAACTCCCTTACGGCATTTAGCCGCTTGGTAGAAATCTCTGTTAGCACCATGTTCCTTGGAAAGGTGAAATAGGCATAGGCACGGCGTGCAGAACGCCCCACCCTTCCCCTTAGCTGGTGAAGCTGAGAGAGCCCGAACCTGTGGGCGTTATCTATGATAAGAGTGTTGACGTTTGGCACGTCTACCCCTGTTTCTATTATAGTTGTGCACACCAGCACGTTAATCTCGTTATCCAAGAGCCTGCGCCAAATCTCGCCCACCTGCTCCTCACGCATTTTGCCGTGAGCCACGGCTATTTTAGCGTTGGGAACAAGAGCGGCCAGCTTTGCGGCAGTTATGTCTATTGTCTCCACATTGTTGTGCAAATAGTAAACCTGACCGCCTCTGCGCAGCTCTTTTTTTATGGCCTCGGCTGCTATGCCCTCGTCATATTCCATAACATAGCTCTGCACAGGATGCCTGTTTTGCGGAGCTTCCTCCAGCACAGACATATCCCTTATGCCTGAAAGAGCCATGTTTAAGGTGCGTGGGATAGGCGTGGCGGAGAGTATGAGTATATCCACATCAGGGAGCTTTTCCTTTAAGGCTTCCTTTTGCTCCACACCAAAACGCTGCTCCTCGTCTATGACTACAAGCCCCAGCTCCCTAAACTCCACGCTTTGCTGAATTATGGAGTGAGTGCCTATTAATATATCCGTCTCACCTGTTTTAAGGCGTTTGAGCAGGGCTGTTTTTTGCTTGCCAACGGTGTATCTTGTGAGTATATCCACATTTACAGGAAAGCCCTCCATGCGCCTGAGGGTAGTTTGATAATGCTGCCTTGCAAGCAGAGTTGTCGGCACAAGAATTGCCACCTGCTTAGATTCTGAAACGCACTTGAAGGCGGCTCTTAGAGCCACCTCTGTTTTGCCAAAGCCCACATCTCCGCACAGCAGACGCTCCATTGGAACTTCATTTTCCATATCATGCTTAATTTCTTCTATACAGCGCAGCTGGTCGTCTGTTTCAACATATTCAAAATTCAGCTCAAAGTCACGCTGCCACTCCTGGTCGGGCTTAAAGGCGTGTCCCCTGCGCTTCATGCGCTCGGCATAAAGAGCCGTGAGCTTATCGGCAATATCCTTAACCGAAGCCCGCACCCTTGTTTTTGCCTTTTGCCAATCGGCAGAATTCAAGCTGCTAAGGCGTATATTGGCGTTATCCCTTGGGCCTATATACTTTGTAATCAAGTCCATCTGAGTTACAGGCACATAAACCACGTCACTCTTGGCGTACTTGATTTTGATGTACTCCCGAATTATCTCCTTACCCTTGCTCTGTGTCTTGATAGACTGCACGCCCTCAAAAACACCTATGCCATAGTTGCTGTGCACAACGTGCTCGCCCACAGCCAGCTCTGATATTGAATAGATAGCCTTGCCCTTAGGCTTAGAGCGTTTCTTTTTAACCCCGCTGCCCACATTCTGCACACCTGCGCCGCCTGTCACTCTGCCCGCTGTGATAAGGCCAAAGTAGGTTTGAGCGTATTCAAAGCCAGCCGAAAGAGCACCGGAGGTAACAAACACCTTGCCCAAAATCAGCCTGCGCTCATCCTCTGTTCTGTCGGAGGGTATGCCCCTCTCACGCAGAGTATCATTCAGGAAGTCCGCAGAGCGGTTGGAGCCTGCCATAACACACACGCACATACCCCTTTGAAGCATAGCGTTTATGTCCTCAACTAATATGTCTATCTGCCCCATCCAAACAGGATGCTGCAGGGCGGTAACATTTATAAGCAGCTTTGGCCTGTACTGCTCATCAAAGGACTGGGCAAAGGAATCTACAAAAATTGCAGAGCGTGCAAAGCGGGTGTAAAGCTCCTCTGCTTCAAGCAAAAAGCGGGTTAAGCCCTTGCACAGCACACCCTCCTCCAGCAAGGCTTTAGTGTCCTCGCCCATCTGCCATTCAGTCATGCGCACACGCTCTTTAACGCTCATGTGGCCGCTTACAAACAGCAAGCCCTTATGATAATCAAACAGCGTGGCAGGCCTTTCATACAGCAATGAGATATACTTATCAAAGGAGGCAGGGCGCAAGCCCTCACGCAGTCTTTCGGCCTCTTCAAGCAGCTTTTCCTTGGCCTTTAAGCCCTTGCCCTTAAGGGTTAGAGCCAGCTCCTCCAGCCTTTGTGCAAGCATGAGTAAGTCAGCGGTGAACACCTCGTTTGCAGGCATAAGCTCCACTAAATCCACGCTCTCTGTGCGCCTTTGGCTTATTATATCAAACTCGGCCACTGTGTCTATTTCGTCGCCCCAGAATTCTATTCTAACGGGCTTTTCGGCATCGGGAGCAAAGAAGTCCAAAATGCCGCCCCTGAGTGAGAATTGCCCCTGACCCTCCACCTGCTCTGCTCGCTCATAGCCCGCCGCAGAGAGGGTGGAGACAGCCTCCTCTATGCTTACGGTCTGCCCTGAGCTAAAGCGTTGCAGGTGCTTTTTAAGGCCATCTGGAGGCACTGTCAGCTGCATAAGCCCATCTGCACAGCAAACAACAGCGGTGTATTCGCCAAACAGCATTTTAGAGAGCACCAAAATTCTATCGTGCTCAAATTCTCTTGAACGCCCCGCTATATCCTGAAAATTGAAGTCCCTTGCGGGGTAGTACAAGGCCTTGCCGCCAAAGGCCGCTATGTCCTCACACAGGCGGCTGGCCTCACCCTCGTCCGCCGCAATTACCAGTGCGGGCTTGTTGGTTCTAAATGAGGCTGTGTGTATAAAATGTGCCTTGTGCACAGCCGAAAGGCCGTTAACACTAATGGGGTACCCCCCTGCGTTAACAGCATTCTCCAGTTCAATATATTCCGGTAAATCTAAAAGAACCTTTTCAAATAACTGCATTGATTATATTCCCTGTTAATATTTAATAATCGCCTTGTTTTGACTAAGCCGCACCGCATTTGATTTAATGCGGTTTACAACCGCCTCGCTAAGGTTAAAATCACCCTTGCCGTTAAGCTGACACACAAGCTGCCTTATGGCTGTGCTTGGTGTAAAGCTTATTACTTCATCCTTACGCCCTGTATCCTCAAAATATTCCAGCTTGAGTATAAGCACAGGCTGGGCGTTCTTTTGGGCTGTTCCATTAAATGAGGCCGCCTTGCTTGCGGATATATCGTTAAAATAATCCTTGTATTGCTCAAGGTCTATTACCTTGCCATTGCAGAGTGCCTGATATGAATAAAATGCTGCTCCCTCCGCCTTTCGGCTAAGCTCAAAGCGGTAGCTTACCCCTTCATAACTCACTGTAAGAGCCTTAACGCCTGTTACCTGCCTCGGAAAGATAAGGGGCGTGCGCAGAAGGTCAAGGCTTGCATTTATTGAGCTGTAAAGATTGCTTACAGCTATGCGGTATATAACATCAACCTCATCAAACAGGATGTAAGCAAAGCCATCGGCGGTGTTGCCTATTTGTATTTTATGCGTGCTCTTTACCCCTGCTGTTTTATAGTCAAATGTAACCACGCCCTTGGGAGGCAGCAGACCATAGGCCGTTTTATCCTTATCAGAGGGGCTTATAAGCACCGCAGAGTTGGCCTCTATCTCCTTTAGCTGATAAAAAAGATTGCCGCACTCCTCTGTATTGCCTCCATAGGAGGTAGTTCCCTGCTTGACTACATACGGCAGGGAGTAGGTATCTGCCGCTATATCTTCCTTTGCAGGGTTTTCGCTCACTATAAGGGCTTCATCCAACCCTAAGCCGGAGATGCTCACATTGCTGACCTCTGCGGCCTCAACTGAGACTAGCAGCTCTTCACTGCAAAAGGCCTCCAGAGTGTTAAAAAAGGTGGCGTGTATAGCTCCCTCATAGTAATGAGGATAGCCCTCCGCCTTGATGTAGTAAACTCCTGCCTCCTCCCCTGCAACCTCCTTGCCCATTTCAAAATGAGCCGTCTTACCGTCCTTGTAGCTAACGGTAACAGAGGCAGCGGGGTTATCAAAGCCATACAGAGTGTCGTTGGCCTCCGTTTGCTCCACATCTATTAAGGTATCAGCCCCAAATAGATAGGCCTTCTCCCATGTGTAGTTGAGATAGTCATCCTTTAAGGGTATGTTAGGGTGCTCTTCAAGGAAGTAGCTGCCCTCCTCCCTTTTTACCAGAGTGACCTCTGTGCTGTGGTTTTTAATGTGCATAGAGAGCACGTCGGCAGGGGCACGGTTTATAAATATTATCTTGCCCTCCTGCTCAAGGGGAGCAGAGGCCGTAATCTCCTCTGATTGCCCTGTCTCAGGCTTTGCATCTGTGTGCAGCAGCATAAACAGAACCCCTACCAGCACAAGCACTCCCGCAACAAGCAACAGCAATGCCCTGCCCTTAGAGCCAAGCTTTTTGTTAAGGCTTTTAATAAAACTCATAGGTATCGCCTTCTAAGGTAGATATATGCACCGGCAAGCACAAGCAGCACAGGCAGCGCATATTGAAAGATAATGCGTATGGCATCAGCCTGCGCCTCGCTGGCCTCAAAGTCCTTTGAGATAAGCGATTTAGGCTGGATGTAAATCTGCTTTTCGCTTATACCTGCAAGCTCGTTAAAGGCATTTAACATGAATTCCTGATTTGCATAGGCCTCGCTGCCAAAATAGAGTGAGGCATAAACAGAATCTGTGCCCAGCAAAAGGATATTTGAGCTGCTCTCATTCTTTTCCTCATCATACACAGTGCGTGCAGATAGAGCCGCCGTTATGCGCTCGGCCTTATCTGCTGCAGTTACACTGCTAAGGTTTGCCGCCAGCTTGTTAGAAAAGGCAACGCCTCCTGTTGTTGTGGCAAGCACAGCCTTTGACTTTCCGGCATCCAATAGCTTTATCTCCAAAGGCCTATCCATTATAACATAATGGCTTCTGTCTCCTAAGTCCTTGGCAAAGGGCTCATACTTATAGGCTGCGTTAAAAAAGATGTAATTATACTGCTCTGTAACCCAGGTGCGCTCTGTCTCATACACAACATCACGTGTAAGCCCCAAGCTCCAGTCCTCAAGCAGGGAGTTAAGCGCAGGCATATCCGGCATGGCTGCATTTGCAAAAAGTACAAGGCTTTTGCCCAGCTTATCATCATTGGCCAAAAAGGCGTCCAGCTTGTCAAGCTCGCTTATAGAGAGGTCACGCATAGGTGCGGCCATTACCGCAATGTCAACCTCGCTTGGAATGCCCTGAGTTAACAGGTTAATGTCCTCTGCCATTATGTCAAAGCCGTTGGAATTAAGCGAGCTTTTTATATTGCCGCTGTCTCGGTTATCGTTGCCTGTTAAGATAGCCACCTTGGGGATATAGGTTTGGCAAACAGTCTTGATTGCAGAGGTAATTGTTGTTTCAACTAAAGACTGCACAACCTGCTCCTCTGCCGTAAGCAAATAGGAATCATCTGCCAAAACAGGCAGCATATCATAAAATGAGCTTATTTTAACATGCGCAAGAGCCGTTGCTCCATGGGAATCGGTTTTATACGAGGCTATTGCCACATAGTAATTCTTGATTTGATTTGCATAGCCATCACCGTATTTAGCTGCCGCATTGGGAGCTTTGCTTAAATCGGTGTATACTATTTTAACCTTATTAGAATACTGAGGATAACGCTTAAGCATCTCATGCGCCTGAGGAATAACCCCATAATCATCGGCAATTATGCTGGGGTCAGGCTTTGCGCAGGCCAGCTCTGTTGCAAAAATCTCCAGCTCTATTTCATAATTTTCAGGTATAGCCTCCAGCACCTTAAAGCTCTCCTCCCCCAGTGTATACAGGCTGTTTGGGGAGAGATCGGGGCTTAGTGCGGGCACACGCTTAACAAGCAAGCTCGCTATAACATTAAGAATAACCATAGCGGCTATAAAAAGCACAATAAGCAAAGCGGCCAAGCTGCCGTGACGAAAGCGGCGGCTCTTAAATGCCGCTTTAACCCGCTTTTTTAAGGGGAGCTTAGGCACAGTGCGGCTATCCCGCTCACCCCTCGAAAGGTTTTTATTAAATAAACTCAAGGTTGAAAAGCCTCCTAAATTTTGGTGTTAGCTCCAGCGTCTGCGCTCTATAGCCCTCACCGTTAAAAAGATAAACGTGGCAATAATGCTAAGAAAATACACTATACTGCTAAAATCCAATATCCCCTCAGTAAAAGGCGTATACCTTGTGTTAAAGGAGATTTGATTGCCCACAAGCTCAAAAAACGCATTGGTATTAGAGCTTGGTATAAACAGGTTAATAAGCAAAAACACCGCCGAGACAAAGAAGGTACCCATTGCCGCTATAACAAGGCTCTCGGTTAAGGAGGAGATAAACGCCCCCACGGCAATAAACGCCCCGCCAAACAGCAGCGAGCCCACCACATTGCATATAACCGAGGACCAGCTCATGCTTTCAACAAAGGTGCTAAACACCACCGCATAAACAAGCGTAAGCCCTATGCACAGTGCATAAACCAGCAAGGCCGCAATATACTTGCCCAAAACAAGGCTTGAAATGCTTACAGGTGCAGTTAACAGAGCTTGGTCTGTTTTATGCTTCCTCTCCTCGCTAAAAAGGCGCATAGTGAGCAGAGGCAATATTAACAGTATAACATCAAACATGCTGTAATAAAGCGTAGAAAAATAAGCGGAGTATCCCGCCCTTATTACATTATAAAAAATCATGCCGCTAAAAAAGAGATAAATTGCAATAAAGACATAGGCCAAGGGCGATTTAAAATAAGCTGCAAACTCCTTTTTGATTATAGCTCTCATCTTTTATTGACACCATGTGTCAGAGAGCCCGCACACAAAACATTGTTAACGTTCTTTGCCGGGCTTCCTGCGTCCTTTCTCGGTTTTTTTCAGGATTTAACACGTCTTTTTTTACCATCGCCTGTCAGGCTCATGAATATATCCTCTAAGGTCATCTCTGTGGGCTTCATAATAAGAATAGGCCACTGCCGTTCCGCAAGACGAAGGAATATCTGCTTGCGCACATCTGTGCCCTCCTTGGCTTCCACCGAGAACTCGGGTATGCCGTCCTTCATGCCTATATAATTCACAGCTTCAACGTTTGGTATGCCTTGCAGCAGCTTGTGTATCTCGGCCTTTGGGCCGTCTACACGCAGTATAACCTTGCGGTTATCAAGCAGCAGCTTAGATAGCTCCTCTGTTGTGCCGTCGGCCACCAGACGGCCGTTGTTCATTACTATCACTCTATCGCAAATAGCCTGCACCTCTTGCAGCATATGGGAGCTTAGAATAACCGTGTGCTTTTCACCCAGCTTTTTAATAAGCCTGCGTATCTCAATAATTTGGCTTGGGTCAAGGCCGACTGTGGGCTCGTCCAAAATGAGCACCTCAGGGTTGCCCAGCATAGCCTGAGCTATGCCTACACGCTGCCTATAGCCCTTAGAGAGGTTTTTAATAAGCCTCTTATACACATGGGAGATTTTAACCAAATCGCAAATCTCCTTGATATGAGGTCCTCTGGCTAAATCCACCCTTTTTAGCTCATATAAAAAGTTTAGATATTCCTCAACCGCCATATCCAAATAGAGCGGAGGCACCTCAGGCAGATAGCCCATGCGCTGCTTAGCCTGATTAGGCTGCTCCAGAATGTCAAAGCCGCCTATAATTGCCTTGCCCTCTGTGGCTGAGAGATAGCCTGTTAAAATATTCATAGTGGTGGATTTGCCTGCGCCATTCGGCCCAAGAAAGCCCACCACCTCACCGTCTTTAACCGTAAAGCTTATATTGTGTATGGCATAGGTATTGCCATAGCGTTTTGTGAGGTTTTTGACCTCAATCATAGTGCTACCCCCGTATAAAGTTGACAGTTGAGAGTTGAAAGTTGAAAGTTTTTTTAATGGCAAATGACAAATTGTGGTGCATTTGCTTCGCAAATTTAATTTAATTGTTCGTAGGGGACGATGTCCACATCGTCCCGTTTTATCGAAATTCGCAGGTATTTACGGGATGATGTGGACATCATCCCGTACAGCTTTTAAACATACCCCATCAAAGCTTCAATAGCTTTTCTGCGTTTTTGTAAAGGATTTTTTCTATGTCCTCGCTGCTTAGCTCGGCTGTGGCTGTGTGCAGTCTCTCCAACTCCTCTGTGTGGTTCGCCATGGGGAAGTCTGTGCCAAACAGCAGCCTTTCTGCGCCCCAAATTTTAACCAGCTCCCGCTGCCTTTTTACATCCTCTATGAAGTTAAAGGTGGATGAGGTATCCACCCAGCAGCGTTTATCCAGCAGATATTTAATTGCGTCATCCCAAACCGACCAGCCGCCAAAGTGTGCGCCCACTGCGTCCAGCTTGGGGAAGGCATTAAGCACATTTGCAAGGCGTCGTGGATGTGAATAATCTGTGCGGTAGTCTCCCGTGTGTACAAGGAGTATCAGCCTGCCCTCCATGGCCTCATAGATTTTCATGGCACGTGGGTCGTCTATATTGAATTTTTGAAAATCAGGGTGCAGCTTAACACCCTTTAGACCAAGGCTGATAATGCGCTCTATCTCGCCCTCTATGTCCTCAAAATCGGGGTGCATTGCGCCTAGGCCTATAATCTCGCCCCGGTGCGCCCCTGCTGATTCTGAAATAAAGTTATTGATAGACTGCACCTGCGCCGGAGTGGTGGCCACAGACTGCACAACAAAGCGGTTTATCCCCGCCCCATTGCCTGTTTGTATAAGAGCCTCCAGGCTGCCCACTGTGAACATAGGAGCAGTGTAAAAATTGCTGATGCTCTGTGTTGCCTTTTGGGCTATTTTATCAGGGAATATATGTGTGTGAAAATCTATTATATTAGGCATGTCTGTTTATTTAACCTTTCCTTCACTGCTTTTGGCTTTTTCAAAGTATTCCTTGGCCAGCTCCAGCTCGCCGAACACCTCAAATATTTGTGCATAGGAGCTATAAACCTCGCTTAGTTTACCCCACTTTTCGGGGGTGTCCGGCCTTCCCTCAAGTATAGAAAGGCTCTTACGGTGGTCCTCTGCCGCCTTGGCATAGTTGTGCTCCTCAATTCTGGTCCAATCCACTCCCCGCCTAAAATAGGCCAGAGAGAGCCCCTCGGCAAAATCCTCGTCCTCCCTGTGATTCTCTATTGCCTCGGTGCGGTTTATAATGCAGCTGAACTGCTCCTTTGCAGAGCTGTAATCGCCCGATTCATCAAAGCTATTTGCCGAATGAAACAGCAAATTAAAGGTGCGCTTATCCTTATATGGAGAGGGTATTTCGGCATCCATTGAATATTGTGCGGTGCTTTTAAAATCCAAGGCCGCCTTATAGTGCTTGCCCTGCCGCACATAGGCTCTTGCCCTTAGCTCATAGGCCATTAGCAGCTGCTCCTTGTTACCGCTTAAGCGGCTTTGGCACAATTCTATAAGCTTGTTGCAAAAGCGCAGCTCCTTCTTGGGCTTGCCCAAGGTGTTGCCTGTATAGCACCTTAGCACACTCAGCTTAAACAAAAATTCAAGATAAGGCTCTTTATTATATTTGGGAGCTTGTAATATTTTTATTAAGCTATTTATTTCTCTTAACAGGGAATTTAAATCTTTTTCTAAGGCAATTCTTATGCTAAAATAATTATAGCCCACACCAAAGAAGGCCAGCGGCTCCTCCAGCTTTTTAGTCTTAAACAACCTGTAAAGCATTGCAAAGGATTTATTGTAATCCCGCTCAGACTCCGCTAACCTGTTTAATGCAAGAAGGGTTTCGCCCCTGTTGCTGTATATTGCACTTATATTCTCGTTTAAAGCCCGCACACCGGAGAGCTCCAAGCTCTCAACGGCCAGATTATAGGCCTCCAGCTCCTCTGTGCGCATTTCGGCATCATAAAAGCTGTTGCCCAGCCTGTTAAAATACAGGGCGGACTCCAAAGGCAAAAATGTCCTGCTCACATGCGCCCTTTTACACAGAGCAAGCGCATTCAGGCCGTTTGTTTTAAAGGAATCCCCCTCTGTGCCGCTGCTCTTTAAAAATCCGCCGTAAGCCTGCAATATTTTAATATATTGAGGCAGGTGCTGCAAGCTGAGCTCGCACAGCTCACCGAGCAAATCAAGGCAGGAGACGTAGCTCTCATTGGCCTCCTGAGGCCTTTCCAGCACAAAGAGACAAAAGGCCTGCTCTGCAAGAGCCTCCCCCAGAAGGTGCCCCCAGATGGCCTTATTATGCTGTGGTAAATTTTGTAGCAAAATGCAGGCCTCCCCAAAGGAAAGCCTAGCTGCTTCGAATTCACTCTTGCCAAGAGCCTCCCTGCCCCGCCTTAAGGCCTCTTCAACAAGGCTCAGGGGCATGGCTTCTCTCTCATTTTTAATCATAAGTAATCACAACCCATGCCAGGGAATAATAGTGCTTAAAGTGCCTTAACAGCTCCCAGAGCCTCATAATAGAATAATCTCTCTTGGCTGTTAAGCTCTTCTGCAATGTATTTGAATATGTTAGCCGCCCTGCTGTAGTTAATGCGCTTGGCGTCAAGGTCTGTCTCCTGCCTTGCCAGCAAAACTGAGGCAATGGCTATGTTCTTCTTATCCTTGTTGCCAGCATAGGCCTGAACCGCATTGTAAAAGCAGGATTTAGCCTCCTGCGGCTTGCCCAAAGCAAGCTTTAGCTTGCCCAAAGCCTTGTAGGCCTCAGCCGAATAAGCACTGCCATTGAGAGGCTTTTCAAAGGCCTTGGAATAAAAGCCTATAGCCTTTTCAAGTTTTTTTTCAGCCTTAAGCTCCGAAAACCTCACAGACTTGCTAAACAGAGCGTCTGCCTTTTTTGCGAATTTCTCATTTCTGTTCAATGTAAATTCCTCCTTAAAAATATGGATAAATTACAGAATAAAGCTTCTTTTTATCGGTTTCGTCAAGCAAGATATAGCCGCCGTCGCACTTCATTGTGCTCATGCCTGTATCCTCTACCCAAAGGGTAAAGGCCTTTTTCTCGCCTGTAAAAACTAAGCAATAATATTCATAGCAATTGCTTGGGCTCTCTTTGAATATCCTGTTGCCTGAAACAGCCGCCTTAAGCGTGGTAAGCTCTGCTTCACTTAATATATATGAGTAAGTGCGGATTGCGCCGTTCTCGTCCATACCCTTAACTAAAAAGGTGCACTTTGCAGCAAAGCTTATATCAGACTTCTTTGCAAACACCCCAAATAGATTAAGTATAATAAACCCAGAAAGGCAAACAGAAACCGCAAGCACAACAGCAATAATTTTTTTCATAAACACCTATTAACCTAATTTAGGTTCTCTATTGACTAACTCGTTTGTAGGGGCAGACCATGCGTCTGCCCAAAAACGGGCAATTTACGGTAATCTGGGCAGACACATAGGTCTGCCCCTACGGGCTTTTTAAACGGAGCTCATCTGTGAGAAGAGCCAGGGCAGCTCCTCTTCAAAATTTATGCCGTAAAAGTGCGGAACGCCTGAGCTCCAGGTGCGCTCTATGCAGCGTGTTATGTATTTAGCCGCAAGCTCGGCGGCACATTCCAAATTTAATCCCTTAAGCATAAGCCCCAACAGAGCAGAGGCAAATATATCCCCTGTGCCGCTGTAAAAGGCCTTGTACCGCCCCTCCATAAAAAAGGCTATACTTGAGCCCAAGCTGCCGCAGGCCACACCTATCTCATCCTCTGAAAGGCAGACGCCCGTTATAACAACATGCTTGCATCCAAATTCAAACAGCCGCTTCATAAGCTCAATTATATATTCCCTGCTGTGGGGAGCTTCTTTATAGGGCATACCTGTAAGAAAGGCGGCCTCTGTGATGTTAGGCGTGATTATATCCGCCTTTTTGCACATAGAGCTAAGCTCTGATGCCATTTGAGGAGTATAAAGAGAATAGAGCTTGCCGTTATCGCCCATAACAGGGTCAACCATTATGATTGTATTTGCGGATTTAAAGCTTTCAAACATGCCGGAGACCATATCAATTTGGGCAAACGAGCCTAAATATCCGCTGTAAATAGCATCAAAGCTAAGCCCTAAACGCAGCCAATGTGCAAGAAAATCGTTTAAATCGGGAGTTAAATCTCTGTATGTATAGCCAGAGAACTCCTCACCCGTGTGGGTGGAGAGCACCGCCGTGGGCACAACGCTTGTTGAACAGCCCAAAGCCGAAAGTATAGGCAGTGCAACTGTTAAAGAGCATTTGCCAAACCCTGAAATATCATTTATGGCTGCAATCCTCTTTTGCGCCAATGTAAAAAACCACCTTTACGTAATGATTCTGGTTTCACCTATACCATTGTAACACAAATGCGAAAAATGTCAAGATTTTGCGCAGCTTGAGTTTAAAGTAAAAATCCCGCTCACAACCGGCATTGTGTCTAATGATATTTTTACGCCTGTTTCGCTTTATCCCTCTTCCTGTAGTGATTATGCCACAAGGCGATACTGGCCGAAACCGCACGGACAGCACTATTAATTGCTCCGGTATCCCCACGTACAAGCAGATTGTAGATTCCTACAGGGACACTTGCTACTATGATGGTGATTCGAGTTACCTTTAAATTGTTCTGCCATTGTCCGTATGTTTCGAGTGCATCAAAAACCATAAGCACACAAATCCAACTTTTCCATGTTAGAATCACAGCTGTAATTTGAGCCGCAATAAACAAGGCCAGCAGCCAAGCAGGTGCTTTTTTGCCAAATTTGCTGTATAAAAAGAAGGTAACAGAACGCACCAAAGCAACAGAAATAACGGCAACCTCCGTAATTGCACCCAACAGGGAAAATTCCGCTATAAGCAAGACGTTGACAGCTACCATACAGAGTAACAGAGCCGACTTTGTTTTCATATGAGATGCGATTGCGCCAACAATGATAACAAGCACGCCAATTATTTGCGCTGAAATGAATAACATAAGAATCTACTCCTGACATTTCACAGTATTGCCAAGCTCACTCCCGCAAGACTTGTATTGATAACCATTATATCAAAAATCACCCATAAATTCAATACCTCAAAAGCGAAAATTTCACCCGCTAAAGAGAAATCCTTTAAATAAATTTGCGCAGCAAATTCACCACAATTTTTCATTTGCCATTTACAAAAGTCCGCACTCAAAAAAGGGCAATCCCTCGCCTTTGTTTAAGGCACTCCCATTTTGAGCGGGGTCAAGCAGGCAGAGCCTGCTGCCAAAGCTTATGCTTCTTTTTTTACTTAGAATGCCCTCTATCACACTGCCCAAGGCTGCGCCTATGCACAGGGTATCCCACCGCACGGCAGAGGCGGCCATAAGTTCTGCAAGAAATGCCGCAGATACGGCCTCATCGTCTCCATTAACCGCAAAAAAGCTGATGTATGCAAAATTTACAGCACTGCCCTTAGTCGGTATCTTAGGATAGCCCAAAGCCGAAAGCACAAGGCCAAGCTTTTGCAAAACGCTGTATAGGCCGCTGTAATCAAGGGCTATATACTGCTTATAGGCCTGCTGATTCCACACTGCAGCCGCTGCAATGATTTTGCCCTTTTCAAGCATTAGGTAATAATCCTCAGTCTTAAGGCCGCAAAAGCCCTCAAGTGAGCTTATTTTAGGGAAGAAGGAGTGCCCTCTGCCATAGGCATTAAAGAACTCAATAAGGGGGATTTCATCGTCCCTTTCAGCCTTGCGAAAGGCGTGGCTATGCCCTGCTCCCCTGCCCCCTTTGCAACCAAGCATAAAGGTTTTATATTCGCATAGGGGGTAGAGATACGGCACTCTGCTGTGTCTTTTTTGCAGCATATTAAGCACTTCGCCGTTCTCTTCAAGCAGGGAGCAAAAAAACAGCTCCCCCTTTGATTTGCGCAGGGCATAATCAAAGAGGCGTATCAGATTAACCCTGCTGCCCTCCCTTTTATGCAAGCCCGTTACATAGCCGACCGTGCGCAGCTCTCCGTTAATGTACATTTGGCGGGGCAGACAGACCATAAGCGCATGTATTATGTTGTTATCATCTGCGGCCAGAGTCATCTCCGCATGTGGGCAGTCTGCCATGTATGAATAATAGGGGTTTTCACGTCTGGTATAAACAAGCTTTAACGCCCCCTTTGAGGGGTGCGATTCAATAAGCTCCAGCATAGCCGCCCCATCCTCGGGTGTAGCTTCACGAAATATCATTGTTTAAATACCTGCCCATTTTTTATTAAAACTTTCCGTTTAACGTGCTCCCTCCGGGAGGGAGGCAGGGCTGCGACGAACATTTAAGCTACTTTAATCAAAATTTGCGCAGCAAATCCACCACAACTCTTCACTTTTCACTCTTCTCTTATAATTTGCAATTTATAATTTATCTTCATCCAAGTTCTCCCCCACAGGTATCCCTATGCGCTTATCCACCTCAAAGTGAAACAGGATATTTATAAACCAATAGGCAAAATGCAGCATGGGGTTTAGAGTTCTGGCAAAGAGTGCCGGCACACGCCGCAAAATTGAGCCAAAGGTGAAGTATTTGTGCTTGTATTTGCCGCAGAGCGCACGCAGCTCCTCAGGTGAGACAAGCTTGGGCAAAAATGAAATTTGCCCGTAATTATAGTCCTCCTCAAGCCACCATTGGCTGTGAAGCAGCTTGCCCTCACTCTCAAGCTTATTATAGGTGGGAGTATTGGGAAACGCCAAAAGATGATTAAACGCCACCACAAAAAATTTATGTTTACTTGAAAAGTCAAGCACATCTGCAAAGCTTTGCTCGCAGTCATAATCAAAGCCAAACACAAAGCTTGCGTATATATTAATGCCCGCTTTATGGATTCTCTCAACCAGCATATCACGCTCGCCCAGCTTGCCGCTCCAGCTCTTGTTCATCTGCTTTAAGTTTTGCGGATTGATACTTTCAAAGCCTATTAAAACAAGGCTGCAACCGCTCTTTTTCATAAGATACAGCAGCTCCTCATCTCTTGCTATGTCAAGAGTGATTTGAGTTGTCCATGTTATTTTAAGCTTAGCTACCTCTGTAAAAAGCTCCTTTGCAAACTCTTTATCTGAGAATATGCTGTCATCTACAAAAAAGAAGATTTTGTTCCTTGCGGTTTTTATATCTGCTATTATATCCGCTGTGCTGCGGTGCATGTAACAGCTTTTGTAATAGGAGGCTATGCTGCAAAATTCGCAGGAATGCCGGCAGCCTCTGCCTATTTCAACCAAGGAGACAGGCAGATACTTCTTCATTTTATCCTCATAGATAGACCTATCCGGCTGGCCGTAATCAAGGCTTGTACTCCCCTCATAGAAGGGCTTGAAGCACCCTGCTTCAATGTCGTTTAAAACCCCTGCCCATATACCCTCACAGTTGCCTGAGATGATTATATCGGCATGGGAGGCCGCATCCTCAGGGCACAGAGTGGCGTGGTAGCCGCCCATTATAACCAGCTTTCCCCTGCGCCTAAACCTCTCGGCAAGCTCGTAGGCACGTTTGGCCGTGTAGGTTTCAACAGTTATGGCAACCACATCACAGGGGCAGCTTTCGTCTATGCTCTCTATGCGGTCGTCAAAAAAGGCCGTTTCATACCGTTCAGGCGTAAGCCTTTTAAGCACAGCTATTGTAAGGGGCTCCATAAGCCAGGATTTTAAATATCTCTCCCCGCTTTTTTTGCCTATCCCAGGGAGAATGAACAATATCTTCACAACATTACCTTCTTGTTATAATCATTTGAGTCTTTCTAAAAACCGTAGTGACAGACCTATGTGTCTGCCCAGATTACCACTATTTTCCCGCCTTTGGGCAGACACATAGGTCTGCCCCTACTTGAATAGAGCTACTTCATTTGGGCTTATCCTTGCCCATAAACTTAAAGCCTACATTCATGCACACAACTATCAGCTTATCCCAAAGGGCTTTGCCCGGGGCATTCATAACCCTTTTAAGGATGTTTTTTATTGTGTAGGTCTCTCGCCAAGCCCTGCGATAAAGCTCCAGCAGGCGTTCGGGAGACATTGCTTTAGGCATAAACACAACCTCCGCCTGTGTGTACCTGCTCCAATCCTTTGTCAAAATTCTGCCCTCTGCCTGCATTTGCTCGTACAGCTCTGTGCCTGGGGATGGCGTCATAACAAAGAAGATGGGCAAATCTATGCCAAGGGAGCGTATGCCCTCAGGCAGAGCCAGCAGGCTCTCTTCATCGTCACTTTCCAGCCCCAGCACAAAGGTGCCGTTAATGCTCATGCCGTGGGAGTGTATGTTATTGATAGCCTCCTTGTATCTCTCAGGCTGGCAGAACCTCTTGTTTGCGCCCTGCAAGGCCTTTGAATTAAGAGATTCAAAGCCAATCAGCACCCCTGTGCAGCCGCTTTGCTGTGAGGCCTTTAACAGGGGAATATCAAAGCCGAAGTCCACGGTGGCGGTTGCACCCCAGTGCAGCTTGAGGGGCTTCATCTTCTCCATAAGAGCTATAGCGTACTCCCTGTTAGAGAAAAAGTTAGGGTCATAAAATATTACTGTGCGGTGCTTTAAACCCTTAAGCTCTGCAATTACATCGTCAATATCTCTGCTGGAATAGGCCGCCATGCGTGATATAGAGCAAAAGGAGCAGCGGTTATTACAGCCCCGTGAGGCCATAACAGTTGAGACAGGCGCATAGGAGGCCGACTTAAGCACAGAGCGTATAGGCACAGCCGTGTGCCGTGGAACTGCGCCCTCACCGCTGTATATCCTTTTACACTCACGGCCTGCGGCAAAGTCGTTCAAGAGCTCAGGCCAGGCAAGGTCTGCGTCCTTTACAACTATGCTGTCGGCATGGCTTAGAGCCTCCTCCTGCATAAAGCTGGTGTGATACCCTCCCAGCACCACAAATGAACCCTTGCTGCGGTAATAATCGGCCAGCTCATAGGCTCGCATGGCCTCGGCGGCAATTACAGTTATGCCTACAAGATCAAAATGCCCCTTAGGCAGCTTTTTATCGCTTATCTCATCTAGTATGCTTATCTCTGCGTTAAGCTCCTCAGGCACAAGTGCGGCAAGGGTTGGCAGAGTTAGCGGCGGGTAGGATATTAAAGCCGAAAGCGGCGAGCGGTATCTGTTGTGCCGCTTATCCCAAGGCGAAATTAACAGGATTTTCATGACTTCTCGCCCTCCCCATATCCAAACAGTATGCCCTGCTTATTATAAACCTCACGCCTAAAAAGCGGATTGTATGCAAGATAGGTAAAAAATCTATATGGGGTGCGCATGTTTGTTTGAGGCTCAAAGGCTCTTTTGATAATAGAGGCCGAGCTGCTCCACATCCTTCTGCACCAAAACGACAGCTCTGTTAGCTCCTCAGGGGACATATTTTTAGGCATAAATGAGGCATAGTTAAACCTATACTGTGGGTGCAGCCACCATTTGCCATCGTATAACAAACGATTTTCAGCCTCCAGCTTTTTATAAAGCTCTGTGCCCGGGTATGGATTTAATATATTAAAGGCCGCAAAGGTGAATTTATTATCCAGAGCAAAGCGGCAGGTCTGTTTTATGCTCTCTGCCGTATCGCTGTCGTGCCCCAGAGTAAAGGCAGCCCAGGTTTGCTGGCCGTAACGGCGCAGCTCCTTTATAGCGTATTTGTAGCCGTCGCTTACAAAATGGGCGTTAGTGCTCTTTTGCATGTTACTTATGCCGCCGCTTGCTATTGATTCAAAGCCTATCACATTACCAAGACAGCCGCTTTTAACCAGCAGCTTCATAAGCTCCTCATCCTCCAGCATATCCATGGAGGCCTGACTTACCCAACGTATTTTTAGCGGGATAAGAGCCTTAAAAAGCTCCTTTGCGGCCTCTTTATCCGCCACTATATTATCATCTGTAAAAAAGATTAGCTTGCGCTTTTGCGCCTTTATCTCCTCTACAACACCGGATATTTCACGGGTGTAATGGTGCTTGTCAAAATAAACGCTGGAGGCGCAAAAGCTGCACTTATTGGGGCAGCCCCGTGAGAATTGCATCAAGCTGATAGGCAGATACCTTTTGTTTTTGAATATCTCACGCCGCGGCAGAACCCCGTTTTGCGGGTGCTCTGAGGGCCTGCACATATATCTTTTTTGCAGCGTGCCCTTTTTTAAATCCTCTATAAGCACAGGCCAGCTGTGCTCTGCGTCCCCTAGAATAAGCGTATCTGCATACTGCTCCGCCTCCTCCGGCACCAGTGTTACATGAACTCCGCCCAGCGCAACGGGCACTCCCCGCTTGCGGAACTCCTCGCTTATCTCATAGCTGCGGCGGGCGGTGAATATCTGCACAGATATTGCGGCTAAATCAAAGCCCGCATCATATGGTATTTGCTCTAAGCGGTCGTCAAACATAACAAGCTCAATGTCCTTGGGGGTAAGCCCAGCAAGAACAGCTAAGCCTAAGGGCTCCATTTTTGCACCGTCAAGGAACATGCTGTGCTCCTTGCGGCCTATGTTGGGATATATAAGTGCTATTTTAAGCCTGCGGCTCATTCGCCCAGCCTCCTCCCCTGTTTATGGTGAATCTCACTGCGGGAGACAAAATTTACAAGAAGATATATAAACAGCCTGAACAAGCCCCTTGAGTTAGCTCCCCTAAGCCTTTTAAAAATGCACCTGGGTGAATAGAACTCAAACCTTGCCGCCTTGCAGGCTTCGGCAAGCTCTTCCGGCTTCATGCCCTTTGGCACAAAGGCGGTGTCTCCGTATTTATATTCAGGGTCGTTCCACCAGGTGTCAAACAATAGCCTATTTTCGCTCTTAAGCCTTTCATAAAGCCTTGTGCCCGGGGTGGGTATTAAAGGGTTAAAATTAGCCACGGCAAAGCTGTGCTCTGCTGCAAATTTAACCAGCTGGGCAGCGGTTTCTTTTGTATCTGCGTCATAGCCTATAACAAAGGTTGCATATATCATAATTCCTGCGCTGTGTATGTTATTTATTGCGCTGCGGTAATCGCTTTTAAGATTGGCACTTTTGCCCATGAGCTTAAGGTTCTCACGGTTAAGAGATTCAAAGCCCACAATAACCATAATACAGCCGCTTTGCGCCATGCGCAGCAGCAGCTCCTTATCCTGAGCGGCGTCCATGCTTATCTGGCACACCCAGCGTTTTTTAAGGGGCTTGACCGCCTTTAGCAGAGCGTCTGTCTGCTCCTTTGAGGCAAATAGATTATCGTCTGAAAAGAATAGCAGCTTTTGCGGAGTATTGCGTATGCTATCAGCCACAAGCTCTGCCGGCCGAGTGCGTATACTGTCACCGTAAAAGGCGTGTATAGAGCAAAAATCGCAACGGAATTTGCAGCCCCGTGAGAACTGCACAAAGCCTAAGGGGTTATACCTCTTACCCTTGAACACGGAGTAATCATATTCAATTTGTGACATATCCGCATTATTTTGGCTCTTATAAACGGGCTTAAGCTGCCCTGCACAAAGGTCTGCAACTATCTGCCCCCAGGTGTCCTCTGCCTCTCCTATGGCAACAGCATCGGCATATCTAAGCACCTCTTCTGGGCAAAAGGTGGCATGACAGCCCCCCATTATAACCTTGATTCCCTTAGCTCTAAGCCTTTGTGCAAGGATATAGCCCCTGCGGGCGGTAAAGGTATCTATTGTAACAGCCGCCGCATTACAGCTTAAGCTCTCGGGCAGCTCCTCTATGTTTTCATCATAAAACAGCAGCTCCACATTTGCCGGAGTTAGGGGCTTGAGTATGGCAAACAAGAGCGGGTTAAGTGCGTCCCGTGAGCGTTCGCCAAACAGGCTTGGTTTTATAACTGCGATTTTCATGGGGAACACCCTCTTTTTTAAATGAAAAATTGAAAATTGAAAGTTGAAAATTAAGGTGGATTTGCTGCGCAAACTAGATGCTAGAGGCTAGAAATTAGAGACTAGAACCGATAAGATGCAACCGACTTGGTTGCCTGTAAACTGGGCGGAATGTTTGAGAACGGGCGATTGATTACCTTTCTATCGCCCTACTGACGTGCGGCCATGGGAGCACCCCAGAGGTTGTGTTTATGTTTTTTTTTCGAGTGCGTAGCAATACACAGCACTAATCCCATGGGCGGCGGTATAACAAAGGA
>JAISYX010000036.1 GCA_031269595.1 Oscillospiraceae bacterium | reverse complement strand
ACATGGCTGCATAAATCGGGGAAGCGCACCCTAATAAGGCGCAAAACCGCAGGGCAGGCCGAGCTGATAACAGGGCGTGGTACGTCCTTTTGTGTCATGTAAAGCCGAGTTGCCTCACTAACTATCTCTGCCCCGCGTGAAACCTCCACAACATGGTCAAAACCCAGACGTTTTATGCCTGTAAGAATTAAATCTATATCGTCAAAGTTGTTATACTGCCCGTAAAGTGAGGGCGGAGGCAGGGCTATAGTGTACTTTTTGCCCGCCAGAGCCTCCTTTGAAAAGTGCTCAAATATAGAACGCTTTGCGTGGTGAGGACAAATGCGTATGCACTCGCCGCAGTCTATACAGCGTTCAGATTTAATTTGCGCCTTGCCGTACCGAACCCGAATGGCCTCGGTGGGACATCGCTTTATGCAATTTGTACAGCCGACACACTTTGGTTTATCCAGTGTGACGGAGTGGAAAAACTTATCCATAGCTTATATGCTAGGCAACATTGAACGTGAGTAAAATCTTCGTCCCTTTACCTATCTCCGTTTCTATGTTAAGGTCATCTGCATACTTTTTTATGTTAGGCAGACCCATGCCCGCCCCAAAGCCTAAAGAGCGAACGTTATCAGGGGCTGTAGAAAAGCCCTCGCTCATAGCCTTTTCAATATCCGGTATCCCAGGGCCTTCGTCCTGCAAAACAATTTCTACCCTTTCGGGGTAAATTTCTACCTCGGCGGTGCCGCCGTTTGCGTGTATTACCATGTTGATTTCGGCCTCATACATTGCAATTGCAATGCGGCGTATAATATCGGGGCTATAGCCCAGACGCTTGAGGGTTTTTTTAACCTGAGAGGAGGCCTCGCCTGCGTGGGTAAAATCCTCTCCCGAAACCTCATAGCTGAGAGAAAGATGGCTCATTTGCCTTCACACCCTCCCTGCAAGCCATTGGCATATAATCGCCCGCAGGCAGTAAACATACGGTATCTTGTTTTAAGCAGGGCTATGCCTCGCTCCTGAGCCAGCTCTACTATGTCTTCGTCAGGCTCTTTGCCTCTTACAAAAACTATGCAGCGCATATCCATCATGTCGGCAGTGCGCACAACCTGAGGGTTAACAAGGCCTGTAAGCAGCACAGACTGCTCTTTAACATAGGCCAGAACGTCACTCATCATGTCACTGCCGCAGGCAGTGTGAAGGTCGAGCTCAAGCTGCTCCTCTCCGCAGATAACATCGCATTCCAGCAGGGAGATAATCTCTTTAATTTGCATATAGTTTCCTCCGTTAAATTGGCTGTGGTTGTTGATATATATATTATATCAGTTTTGTTTGCAAAATGCAAGATTGGGTTTTGGGCTGCTAGAAGCAAGAGGCAAGATGTAAGAAGTAAGAATTTTTAAAGGGCGTTGCTGCTTGCAACGCCCTCTTATATATTAACACAGCTTATTCGCTTGCTGCTTCCCTGAGTTTGCGTTTTTCCTCGGTGTCTGCTATGGCTTTTGCACGCAGCTTTTTTGCTCTTTTTCTTGATATGATAATGAATGGGGTTATTATAATGAGGATTATAAAGATTATTATGGCAGGAATACCAATATACTTGATAGGTAAGGAGTAAACGGTGTAGTCTGACGACACTGCCGCCCCGTAGTAATCATCAACCCTAGTGAATTCCCTTTCAACGTTGTGCATATCTTCTGGTAAATATACTACAGTTATTTTGTTTGTACCCTGACTCAAATATCGTATAACAGTACCTTCGGCTTCGCCGTTTTTATCAAGCACTGCGGAGTATTGTAAATTGGTGAGTGTACGGCGGTTATCCATCATAACCTCAACGCTGCCCTTGGGCACTTTGCCTGATTTATCACCTGAGACAACAACCTTAACATGTAACCTGTTATCGTTCCAACCATAAACTACGCTAGGTTCAATAGTTATTTCGGGCTTTACTCCCTTATATTCGCTGAGAACTCTTTGGGTAAAAGCTTTCGTATCCGAGTAATCAGAATCAGGGTCGTCGTAGGCATCATCATAGTTGGCCATACACGAAGACAGCATAACAAGCATCATAGCAACAGCTGCAAATAACACAAAGATTTTTTTCATAAGCTTATGCACTCCCTGTTAATTTTCTATTAATTGTATCACACATTGCTATGATTTGCTATTGATATTGTGACTAATAAATATTGAGGGATTTTGTGCAAATATGCTAAGCCTGCTCTGCTTCTGCCTTAACTTCTTCTTCCGTCTCCGCCTTCTTTTCCTCACCGTTAAGCCCCTTGACTATTTCACGCACGGCGGCAATGCACTGCTCAATCTCGCTTTTTGTGGTGAAGATAGATGGGCTAAAGCGCACTGTGCCCTGCTTTAGGGTGCCCATATACCTGTGTGCAAAGGGGGCGCAGTGCAGCCCTGCGCGCACGGCTACGCCCTCCCTATCCAAGGCGGAGGCCAGCTCCTCGCTGGGCATATCCCTGTAATTCAGGCTGATAAGAGGCACGGTTTTGCTCTCCTCCGGCCGTGGGGAGTAAAAGGTGATACCCTCTATGTCAGAGAGGCCGTCATATAGCATGGTGCACAGGTTAAATTCGTGCCTGCGCACTGTGTCCAAGCCCAATTCTGTTAATAGCTCCATGCCCGCCAGCATACCGCAGACCCCGGGCACGTTTACCGTTCCGCTCTCAAACCTATCCGGCAAAAAGGCGGGCTGCTCAGGCTCCGCCGAAAGGCTACCTGTGCCCCCCAGAATAAGGCTGTTAAGCCTCTTTTCGTTGTTGATAAGGAGCATACCCGTGCCCATAGGGCCGTAAATGCCCTTGTGTCCGGGCAGACAGAGGTAATCGACGTTGTCCTTTTGCATGTCTATATCAAGCACACCCGCCGATTGAGCGGCGTCCACGGCAAAGAGTACCCTGTTTGCATGACAGAGCTCGCCTATCCTGCGTATAGGCAGCTGCAAGCCGTTGACGTTGGAGGCGTGAGTGCATATAACCATTTTGGTGCGTATGCCTATATTGTTGGCAAAGGCACGCAGAGTGGCGTCCTCGTCATCAGGGTTGACTTTAACCGTGCTTACAATAACCCCTGATTTTGCAAGCTGATGCAGGGGGCGCACTATTGCGTTGTGGTCAAGAGAGGAGTGTATAACGTGGTCGCCCGGGGAAAGTGCCCCCCTTAGCAGCAGGTTGATAGAATGAGTGCAATTGCTTGTGAATATTACATTCTCAACATTAGGAAGATTAAACAGCTCTGCCGCCTTTCTTCTGCATTCAAAAACCTGCTCGGAGGTCTGCACAGACATGCTGTGTCCGCTCCTCCCGGGGTTTGCGCCAAATTCCACAAGGGAATTGTTAACTGCCTTGATAACAGAAGCAGGCTTAGGCCAGCTGGTAGCGGCGTTATCTAAATATATCATAGTTGACACCATGTTGTCAGAAAGCCCGCACACAAAGCCTTATGCGGGGATTCCTGCGCCCTTTCTTGTTTTTTGTTTCAAGCTGTAGTCTTCCTTTTGCCGTGCACTATTTTTTTGTATAGTGACTAATACACGCCCGTGAGACTAGCTCCTCGGCCGTTTCCAGGCAGCCCCGCAGAATGTAAATTCCGTGTCCGCAGCCCTTCAAGCCTCCGTAGCCTATGCCTGTGAGCGTAAGCCTTTCCATTCTTACTACAAAGCCATTTTTTTGCAGCAAATCCTGTGCTTTAAGGGCACTTGTAATGGATTCGAATATAAAAAATGGTTCACCCATTTTTAAAGCACCTCAATTTAAAATAAGATTAATTACCTCTAAATAACCGCAACGGGTTGGTTATTAGCGATATTCAATTTCATTGTATGCAAAAAGGACTTGCATGGTGCTCATAATGCTACAGTGCGGGTGAGCAGTGCTCACCCGCAAGGATTGGTTTGATTGGTAGTTTTAAATTATCTGTATTAATGTATAGCAAGATATTGTTTTGGCTTGTGCTCATGCCGCACGGGCACTTACTTTCTGGTTCCGCCCAGAAAGTAAGCAAAGATGCGGGCAGAGGGATTCCGATTCCCTCTGCACTCCTTAAACGGGGCAGAGCAACGGCTCTG
>JAISYX010000099.1 GCA_031269595.1 Oscillospiraceae bacterium | reverse complement strand
CTCTTATCTTTTTCTCCTTTGTTCAGTTTTGAGGGAGTTTGAATGCTTTTAAAAACCGCCTTTTGGGCGGTTTTTTGCTGTTTGGGTTAGGCTACATTTTAGCTGGGAGTAAGTAATATTCCGTGGGCTTAATCTTATTTAATTTAAGGTTCTAAGCTGCGTTTATATTTTGTAACTTCTCTTATCTTTTTCTCCTTATATAAATAACGCCTATCAATAAAACTATATGATAGGCGTTTAGGCTTAGTTTTTAACTAATCTTTAAACAAGGCAATAATATCCAATATAAAACGTATGGGTTCAGCAATGATTTCTATTATTACTGTGACAAATAAAACTATAGGAAAGCTAAAGAAACAGAGACCAAAACCAAAGGTTTCACATGCCCAAACAAAACCACGTCGGATACTAATAAGTATAAAAAAGTATATTATTAATGTCAAGAAAGTCATATTGGAAGGAAAATCAGGGGCAAGGGTTGCTACTAATATTGTCATAGCTATTGATAATACTGTGCCAAAACCTATGTCTAACCATGTATGAGGACGGTCAAAAATCCATTTACAAACAACCTAATTTCATACTAAACTTTTATAAGATATTGATTTTCAAGGTTTAGGCTATAATTTTTATACAATTCATATGCTGCTTCATTCTCATTTTTATTAATCAGAACAAAGGTTGGCATTACAAGTTCATCGTATATTCTTCGAAAAACGTTGTTGCTTTCATTGGAATTTTTTATTGCAGTTACAATGCCTGGAGCAGTATCGTAATAGTGCTTAATATCATCGGGGTGGTGTTCTTTGACATATGTATCTCTAAAATGTCGTAATACAATCAATTCTCTACAGTTATCATCGAAACTTTCTTGTAATGCTTGTAAGCATGCAGATGTTAAATAGCAGTTGTGTGCCCCTTTTAATTTCAATGTTCTCTCACATATAGGGCAATCCATACGACCGAAAAAATATCCACAGTACTTACAATGCATAGCACCGCCATAGTCCTGCAGTGCACCCACACCGCAGTTGTCGCAAATAGAGCCTCGTAATTCACCTGACTCCCAGTCACAAGGGTTACATCTAAAATATGGCATATTCATTACCTCCATGTATAAAATATACCTCTAATTATATATATATATATATAATTGCAATGAAAATTTATGTCACTTAAGGTAAAATATTGTCAAATACAGTGAAGATATAAGGGATTCTATTGTTGCCGCCTTTTTAATCTTTATAATTTGATTAACCCAAAAGCAACATAAAATCAGTTTCTTATGTACATACACACGCAAAATGCAGGGCTTAAGTCAAATGCAGTTGGCCGAAAAGATAGGGATTTCAAGAACGCACATGAGTAACATTGAAGCTCCAAATGGCACAACAGGGCTTTCGCTGGATGTGCTTATCGACATAGCCGATGCACTTGGCGTATCTATTGCAAAATTGTTTGAATTTAGAGATTAACACTCACGAACCTCGGGGAGGGCATAAATGGCAATTTACGGTGGTCGTAAGTATGTAGAATTACATGGTAAAGAAATTAATTATTTGTTTTTTCACAAAAAATATTGTCCAAAATGCCAACTAAAGTTAAAAAAATCTCACGAAATAGTTTGTGTCAGCAGTAGTTCTAGTTGTTTTAAAGCAATAACGTCGCAGAAAAAACTTGAGTGGCTATGTGAATCATGCAATAAAACATTTAGCATTGCAACACTCACAAGGCTTGCATACGCTAAGAAAAAATAAGCCCAAAAAGCCGCCAAACAGGCGGCTTTTTGGGCTGTCTAAGCTAGCAAACCTCTTCTCAAGCAAACATTAGAAGAGGTTTGCTGCATTAAACTCACAGACATTAAATATAAAAACTATTCTTCACTCTCAAATAAATGTGCGAAGTATCTATCCGGACAATCTAAAAAGTTTTTAGTCAGCTGATAGTGCTCTGTATTCGTGTATTTCATCTCAGATATTCCGTCGGTTGTTATGTAATATAGTTGCGAATATGGATAAGCCATTAAAATAGGCGAGTGTGTAGAAATAATAAACTGCACGTCTTTGCCTTTGGTTAATTCTCTTAGTAGTGCCATGAAAGACAACAGCCGATGCGGCGACATGGCGGCTTCCGGTTCGTCCAAGAGATAAATCCCCTTCTTGTCAAAACGGTTTTCAAACAAGGCCAAAAACGCTTCACCGTGGGAACGGTCGTGTAATGATCTGCCTCCGTAATATGAGTAGGCCCGTGAACCGAATTCGCTGGCTTGTTCCTCTATGAAATCTGCGAAAGAAAACAAGCTTTCTGCCCGCATAAAGAAGCCGCCATGCGGCTGCTTTCGCCAATGAAATTTAAGGTATGGCAGCAATTTTTCGGCGTCATTGCGCTGCTTTCCATAGAGATGGTCCCTGTTGCCGCCGTTTATATTAAAGCCGCATTCATACGCCAATAATTCTAAGAGGGTCGATTTGCCAATACCGTTTTCGCCGGATAAGAATACTACCTTTTCCTTTATATCTATATTGAAATTCTCTTGGAACAAAGGAACAGAAAATGGATATTGCGAATTATTATGATTTGCCGGAAGAGCAAAAGAAATCCTGTGCAAAAATGGCATGGTGTTCATTGTAAAACCTCTACACAAAAAATTAAAAGACATCCCTCTTGATGTTTGCCCATAATTATGGTATAATAATACCAAAGAGAGGAGGCGGTACTATGCCGCACATCATTCCTATTCGGGACTTGAAAAACACAGGAGGAATTTCGCAGCTGTGCCACGAATCGCCCGAGCCTATCTATATCACCAAAAACGGCTATGGTGATATGGTTATCATGAGTATGCAAATGTATGAAGAAAAGCTGTACATGCTGGATGTTTACAATAGGCTGTCTGAGTCTGAGGCCGACGTTGCCGCAGGGCGCACAAAAGATGCAAGGGAATCCCTAAAAAGCATTAGGGAGCGATACAATGTATAAGGTGAACGTCTCTGAACGTGCAGAGGATGAGTTGAATAAAATTATATTCTACATCGCCGAGAAGCTGGCCGCCCCCAAAGCGGCGACTGATTTTGTCGATGAAGTTGATGCCTGCTATGAGCATCTGGAGCAAAACCCGTTCATGTATGAGCAATGCCGCAATCCCAAATTACAACAGGAGGGGTATCGTCGGGCTGTAATTAAAAATTATATTATGATATACAAAATTTACGAAGAATCAAAGCAGGTTGTTGTGCATAGCTTTTTCTATGGACGGCAGGACTATACTAATATGATTTGATTTAGCATCAACGTCAATTGTTTAACGCATCTACCTCTCACCCGCATAAAAATCAAACACCTTCTGCGCCGCAACCTCCGTCATGCTCTTCACGCTGGCCAGTTCCTCAACAGTGGCGGCTTTGATTTTAGCTATAGTCTTAAAATGCTTTAAAAGGGCACTGGCACGGGCTTCTCCTATGCCCTCTATGTTGCGCAGAGTGGTTGAAATAGTGGTGCTGCTGCGCCTCTGCCTGTGATAGGCTATGGCAAAGCGGTGCACCTCCTCCTGAATAGAGGCCACCAGCGTGAACACCTTGCGCTTGTTGCTTATGGCTATCTCACCGCCCTCAAGGGCTATAGCCCTTGTTTTGTGCTTGCTGTCCTTAACCATGCCGAACAGGGGAATCTCGCAGCCACGCCCCTTTAAAATGGGTGCAATAGCGGCCACGTGACCCTTGCCGCCGTCCAGCAGGATTAGGTCGGGCAGACGGCCGAAGCCCTTGCCGCTCTCCTTGTTCTTCTCGTATTCGTCCAAACGGCGGGTGATTACCTCACGCATGGAGGCGTAGTCATCCTGACCCTCAAAGCCTTTAATTTTGAAGCGTCTATAGGCGGATTTGAGGGGCTTTCCGTTCTCGAAGACCACCATTCCGGCTACATTTTCACTGCCTGCGGTGTTGGATATATCGTAGGACTCGATATATTCAGGGGGAGCTATGCCCAAAGCCTCGCCCAGCTCGTCCAGAGCCTCTATATTTTTGCCTGTCTCACTGCGGGCGTGAGCAAGATGCTCTGCGGCGTTTTCACGGCACATCTCCACAAGCTTGGCCTGCTCGCCCTTTTGCGGGATGCTTATCTCCACCCTGCGGCCGGAGAGCTCGCCTAGCCAGCGGCTTAAAAGCTCCTTGTCCTCAACCTCGCCGTCAAGGGCGATTCTGGGGGGCACGGGGCTGCGCATTTGATAATAGCTGCGTATAAATTCCCTGCGGGCGCAGGGCTTTTCGTCTATCTCGCTGAGCAAAAAGCTCTCTCTGTCGCACAGTCTGCCGCCTTGAAAGCGGAATACCTCAAAGCACACACCGTTTGTGCTCTGGGCAAGAGCTATTATATCCTGCTCCTCAATCTTGGCCATAACCACCTTTTGACGCTCCGAAATCTTCTTTATAGCCTTGATTCTGTCACGGATACGGGCGGCCTGCTCAAACTCCAGCCGCTCGGAGGCGGCCAGCATTTGCGCCTCAAGGCTCTTGAGCAAATCGGCACTGCCCCCCTTGAGGAAGCGGACAGCCTCGTTAACCAGCCCTGTATAGAGCTCCTGAGGAATGCAGCCCCTGCACGGAGCCATGCACTGGTTAATGTGAAAGTTGAGACAGGGGCGGCCTTTTTTAAAATCCTGCGGGAAGTGCCGCTTGCAGTTGTGCAGCTTAAAGGCCTTTTGCACCTCGTCCACGGCCTGACGCACAGCATAGCTGCTTACATACGGGCCAAGATAGAGTGCGCCGTCCTCGTTAACCTTATTCTCTGCGCTTATCAGGGGATAGGGCTCTTTGCTTATTTTGACATAGTGGTAGCCCTTTTCATCCTTTAAAAGGATGTTATATTTGGGCATGTGCTGCTTTATAAGCGAGCACTCAAGCACCAAGGCCTCATACTCCGAGCCTGTTAGGATATACTCAAAATAGGCCGCATTCTGCACCATTTTGCGCACCTTTTCAGGGTGGGTGTTTTGCGAACCGAAGTATTGGCTAACCCTATTTCGTAAAGCCTTGGCCTTGCCTATATAAATTATCTCATCATGCTTGTTGTGCATGATATAAACCCCGGGAGAGAGGGGCAAATGCATTGCCTTCTCCCTGTTTTGGGCTATGATTTGTTCAGTTGTCAATGCCTGTTACCCTACCGCCACTGTCTTTTCACAGCACAGAATGTAGCTCTCATCGCCGCTGTAGTACAGTTTACCGCCGCTGAGATAAAAAGCCACAATAAGAGCATCCTCGTTTTGGTCATAAACCTCCACACAGTCGGTGCTTTCAGAAAAATCCTTTTCTATATTACCCTGCGAGATGCCGTCCGCCTGTAATGCATTTACATTAACCTTTTTGAGCTTGTAATAGGGTATATCAATGTGGAAGCCGTTGCCCTCAAAAAAGTCTGAGCCCAGATGTATGGCCTTTTCCTGCGCCCTTGCAAGCACCTCCTCAGCCGTTTTGCTGGCAGAGCGTGGCTCTTGATACACTCCCGTTACCATCCAATCACCCTCAAGCTCAGAGGTAAGGGTATCCCCAAGAGAGACAGGGTCTATCACCTCATAGGATTCAACAGAGCTGGATTCACCCGCTGGAATAACCGTGGTTGTGGGGTCATTCTTTTTGCCGCAGGAGCTAAGTGCCAAAAGCATTGCACAGATTAAAAAAATAGAGATAAGCTTTTTCATAAATAAAGTCCCTTCTTTTAGTCTCTCTATTTACTCATTTGCTCTGTAGGGGCAGACCTAAGTGTCTGCCCAAAGACGAAAAATTTACGGCAAGCCGGGCAGACACGCAGGTCTGCCCCTACAGATTTTTAGAGAGAATTTAGTTATATAATAATTTTATTGTAACAGGAAAATTTGAATAAATCAAGTGCCTTAAGACAGTGCATAACACATGATTCCGCATATTTTTCAATTTATGTAAATATATTTTTAAAATAAGATTGTTAAATTTAAAAATATGTGGTAGAATGTTCTTGAATTAATTTTTTGGAGGCCTTGACCTATGGCAAAAAGAAAAAAGCTAAGAGAAGAAATTATTATGAAGGAGCGCAAACGTTTAAAGCTTTTTGGTTTGCCCTTTACCTTTACCACCTACACCCTAACCCCTAAAAAGCTTATAATAAACAGAGGCTTTTTTAACACAACAGAGGATGAAATTCTGCTTTATCGCATTGTTGATATGACAGTTAAAAGCAGCTTTTCGCAAAAGGTATTTGGATTTGGCGTAGGAACGCTTAAGCTAATTTCATCTGATAAAACAGACCCAAAGCTGGACTTAGAAAATATCAAGCATTATAAGCTTTTTAGGCAGAGCCTTTCAGATCAGGTTGAAAGCGAGCGGCTAAGGGTTAAGTTCCGTGCAGGTGAAATGATTGACAGAGACGCACATTACGGCGATGAAATGGGCGACCATATCCACCACGGAGATGATGAACAGCTTGATTTTAACCCCGCCAACCTGTAATACTTAACAAATCGGTTTTATTTAACTTTAAATAACAGGAGGAATTTACTATGGCTAGAAAAGGAAAGATTAGGAAGGAAGACATTTTAATCAAGGAGCGCAGACGCTGGAGGCTATTTGGCTTGCCCTTTACCTTTAACACTTATACCCTAACAGCAAAAAAGCTCATTGTTAAAACCGGCCTTTTTAACACAGTTGAGGACGAAATTCTGCTTTACCGTATTGTTGATATGACGGTTAAAAGCACCTTTGCCCAAAAGGTATTCGGCTTTGGACTAGGCTCTTTGTGCATAATCTCCTCTGATAAAACCTCCAGCCATTTGGACATCAAGAACATAAGGAACTACAAGCTATTCCGTCAGCTGCTTTCAGACCAGGTTGAAAGCGAACGCCTGAGAGTTAAGTTCCGTGCCGGCGAGATGGTGGACAGAGATGCACATTACGGTGACGACGTTCATGACGATGACTATGAGGATCAGTTTGGAATTACACACATGTAATCCAGCTTGCAGCAAAACATATAGCGAAGCCGTTTGAAAAGGAACGGCGGCTTCGCTTTTTTGGGTTATACTTTTGTTTTAAAGGAGATTAAGTAAATGGATGATGCAAGCTTGAGGCAAAGCTGCGTGGTGCGCACGCCTGTATCTATCAAATGTGAATACTGCGGCACTGTCAGCCCCCACGGCGACAAGGCGTGCAGCAAATGCGGTGCGGCTCTTAACTACACGCCGCAAAACATTACTTACAACGAATGGTTTGACCAAGCTAAATACGAAACCCTAAAGTCAAATGCAATCCGCAGCAAAAAAATGGAAACAAGCGTAAAGGTAACCAACAGGGTTGGTTACGGCTGTATTATTACCATTGTATCCTTTTTCGCCATCTGCATTGTGGCTGGAATTATCAACGCTATAGTAAAGAATACAGCTGAGACTGCAAGCGTCTCCTCCTATTCAGATACAGAGCGTAACGAGCTTTACAAAACCGAATTTGAAAAAACCTACTATGAAAACGACGATAAATCTATAAGCTATGAGGGCGTGGGCACTCTTTACATCCTCTCAACAGAGCAAATAGGCGTTGACGAGGCAACAGGAGAGGTTAGCTTTAAGGTCAAGTTCCGCTTTGATAAGCTGGAGGGCAAACAGGAAACGCCCATTCCCCGCATTGTTATAGATTACTCCACTCTCTATGACCCTAAGAGTATAAAGCCTTACAGAATAAAGGGATATATACGTATGGATACCATTAAATCCGGCGAGGAGCGGGAGTTTACCGTAACAGAGAAAAAGAACACCTCAGATATTCGCATTGAAGCGGCCGCCATTTATAAGGATTCCGGCACTTGGTGGTAAGGCGGGCATATAGAGCCGTATAGAGGGGGAATAACCTTGCTTGATGAGCAAACCATGCAGGCTATGGCAACAAAGCGCACTCCTATAGCGTTGCGCTGTGAATATTGCGGTCAAACCAATACATACGGGGCAACGGATTGCTCCCAATGCTCTGCGCCCCTTACCTATGACGAGCAGCACACCATATATCAAGAGCTGTTTGACAGGGATAAATATGAAATCATTAAGGCAGATGCAGAATACAAGGCCTCCTCTGCCCAAAAGGGCAGAAAGAACCTGATTATACTCTTTGCGCTCCCTTTTATTGCCGTAATTATTATTAGCTTATTTTGGTCTATAGGCGGATTATTTAGCGGTAGCTCTACAGCTTCAACGCCTGCACAGGTGATTTTAACCGATACAGCAAGGGCGGATGAGCTGGAGCAAACACAAATTGAGCAAGCCTATTATTCAAACGATGAGCACTCAGTTACTTTCAGCGCAATAGGCAAGTTTTATCTTACCTCCTTAAAAAAGCAGGAGGATGCCGACGGCGAAGAGGGAAAGGTAAGCTATAAGGCAAGCTTTCGCTTTCAAAGGGTAAGCCCTAATAATTTAACGCCTATTAACAGGCTGATTGTTAATTATTCATATCAAACCCTTGATAACAGCGGAGCTCCGGTGCGCCTGCGGGATAGCTTTCAGGTTGAGAGCATGGAGCCTAATTCGGTATACGAGGTGACAATCAAAGGCCCCAACAGCGTCTCCTCTGTTATTATAGAGTCCGTAAGCCTTCAAAAAGAGGCAGGCACACAATGGTAGGCGAATTATGACGCTGTTATTAAATGCTGTCTGCCGCTGTTATCCAGCGTATAATTTTCCATATAGATATTTTCGCTCACGGGCACTATTTTATAGCCCTGAGCTTTTAAGCTTGTTATCAGGCCGTCAAGGGCTGCGGGAGTGCTTTTTGCCCCGTTGTGGAATAGAATTATAGAGCCTGGCTTAACCCTCTCTAACACACGCTTTTGTATTTGATCTGCGCTAAGGCCACGGTAATCCAAACTGTCAACATCCCACTGTATGCACTTCATTTTAAGTGCGTCGGTTAGCTCTAAAAGGGTGTTGCTGTATTCGCCGTAGGGTGCTCTGTGCAGTATAGGCTTCACTCCTGTAATGCTCTCCAGTTCCTTGCTGCAAAGCTCCAGCTCCTGCTGCACCTTCTCCTTTGAGATTTCTGCCATATGGGCGTGTGTGTTGGAGTGGTTGGCTATCTCGTGTCCGGCATCTGCAAAGGCCTTTACATCTTGGGGGAACTTCCTTGCCCAGTTGCCTACTATAAAAAAGGTTGCCTTTACCTCATGCTTGCCCAGCACATCAATTAGCTGCTTAGTGTCATCGTTGCCCCAGGCGGCGTCAAAGGTCAGGCTTATAAGCTTTTCCTCCCGTGAGACGGCATAGATAGGAATCTTTTTGTTTTTAGTTACTGTTTGCTCAATTTTAAAGCTGCCCATTGCAACAGAGAACAGCACCAGTGCAAAAACCGCAATGGCAATAAACGTGCTAACCTGCCTTTTGTTTATAACTAAATAGCGCATATAGCCCTCCAAATAAGATAATTATGATGCTTCATCTATATGCACAAAATGCGGTAATTATCACATAGAGCATACAAAACTTGCCAGTGTGTGCTTGACATATCTAAGTTTTTTTATTATACTTAAGTAAACCAAATTAAATAAAGAGGAGCATGTAATATGCCTATAAAACAAATCTTTTTAACCGCCGAGGGCCTTAAAGCCATGGAAGAGGAGCTGGAGCTGCTCAAAACCGTTAAACGTAAGGAAATAGCCGAGAGAATCAAAATTGCCCTAGGCTATGGAGACCTCTCTGAAAACAGCGAATACGACGAGGCAAAAAATGAGCAGGGTCAGCTTGAGGGCAGAATAGCCGAGCTTGAGGCCAGACTTAAAAATGCCGTAATAATTGATGATTCTGAGCTGGACAGCAAAACTGTAAAGCTGGGTTCCAGAGTTAGGGTGTTAGACGTAGAATTTGAGAGCGAGGAGCTTTATCACATAGTCGGCTCTACAGAGGCAGACCCGCTAAAGCAGATGATTTCGGATGAATCCCCTGTGGGCAGAGCCTTAATTGGGCATTTGGTCAATGACACAGTTGATGTAGACACCCCTGACGGCATTGCAAAATATGTGGTTTTAGAAATTATAAAATAATAATAACAATAAACAGGCAAGGGCATTTTGCCTTTGCCTGTTTGTATTTAAAAGGAGTAGCAATATGTCAGAAGAAATTAAGATAGCTCAGGCCGAAGAGCCAACAGCGCAGGAGCTAAGCGAGCTGCTGCAAATAAGAAGGGATAAGCTAACCGCTCTGCAAAGCGAGGGCAAGGACCCCTTTGCAATTACAGTGTGCAATCAAACGGCACACGCCGCCCAGATTGCAGAAAATTTTGAGCAGCTGGAAAATCAGGATGTAACCATAGCAGGCAGAATGATAAGCTGGCGTGATATGGGCAAGGCCAGCTTTATGGATATACACGACAGAACAGGCCGTATTCAGGCCTATGTGCGTATAGACGACGTAGGCGAGGATGTATACAAGGGCCTCTCAAAGTTCGATATAGGCGACCTAGTGAGCATTAGCGGCTTTGTCTTCCGCACCCGCAGGGGTGAAATTTCAGTGCACGCAAAGGAGATAACCCTCCTTGCAAAAAGCCTGCTTCCATTGCCGGAGAAGTACCACGGCTTAAGGGATACAGACGCACGCTACCGCCAGCGGTATGTGGATTTAATTGTAAATCCTGAGGTTAAGAGCACCTTTGAAAAGCGTGCAAAGCTTATTAAAACCATACGCAGTCTGCTGGATGCCGAGGATTTTATAGAGGTAGAAACTCCCATTCTCAACGTTATTCCGGGCGGTGCGGCCGCACGCCCATTTGTTACTCACCACAATACACTTGATTTAGATATGTACCTGCGCATAGCACCGGAGCTGTATCTTAAAAGGCTCATTGTAGGCGGGATGGAGAGGGTTTATGAGATAGGCCGCCTATTCCGCAACGAGGGCATGAGCGTTAGGCACAACCCCGAATTTACCACCATAGAGCTGTATCAGGCCTTTACAGATTACAACGGCATGATGGATATAACCGAAAGGCTGATAAACGCCTGTGCAATGGCTGTTTGCGGCACAGATGAGATTAGCTATCAGGGGCAGGAGGTAAGCTTAAAGCTGCCATTTGAACGTCTAACCATGGTTGAGGCTGTTAAAAAGTATTCAGGTGTGGATTTTGACGAGTTCCGTCTTGATGATGAAAAGGCACGTGAAGCGGCTAAAAAGCTGGGTGCAGAGCCTAAGAAGAACTCAAGCTGGGGCGATTGCCTTGTTCTAGCCTTTGAAGAAAAGGTTGAGGAGAATCTGATTCAGCCCACCTTTATCTGCGATTATCCTGTGGAGAACTCTCCCCTAACCAAGCGCAGTGTAAAACGCCCTGAGCTAACCGAGCGTTTTGAGCTGTTTATAACAGGCAGAGAGCTCGCCAACGCCTATTCTGAGCTTAACGACCCAATAGACCAGCGTGAGCGTTTTATGCGTCAGGTGGCGCTGCGTGAGGCCGGAGACGACGAGGCTAACATGCTGGACGAGGACTTCCTCACAGCTCTGGAGTACGGTATGCCGCCCACAGGGGGCATGGGTATGGGCATAGACAGGCTCGCCATGCTGCTAACAGACAGTGCCTCTATACGTGATGTGCTGCTGTTCCCGACTATGAAGCCGATTAATTAACGGTGTTGATTTAAGGTGATTAGCTTGAAAAAGATTTGCTTTGGCTTGGCTTTTGCGGTGATTTTTGCCGGTCTTTTCGGCTGTCAAAAATTCCGGCCTAAGGACATTGATTATGCTACTGTTTATGACACTGTTCTTTCGGAATGGAAAGCAGCGGTGGCGGAGAGGTTCGGCTGTTTTGACGACAGCGGAGCTTACGACCCTGATAGGGCATATGGCAGTTACCCCTTTATCGGCTACCGCCCAGCGGTTACAGACGTTATGGACATGGGCTTTTATTACGGCTGTCTTGACGTAAATGGTGATGGTGTGCCTGAACTGTTTATTGCCGCAAGCTTGCCCAGCGTTATCAGCTCATCTTTTGAGCTGGTTGATGTTTATACCATTAGAGACAATGAACCAATACGGTTTTTTGATTCGGCGTATTATTGGGATGTAACAATGGATAAGAGACTGTTTTTATCAAAAGACGGCAGGGCTTTTGTCACATATAAAGGGAGATCTAAAGAAGAATACAGGTTTTACTCTCTTGGTAAGGATTATAAGCCTCACCCTATCGAATCGCTCTTTTACAATGCATCATACAACGATAAAAACTGAGAGCTTTGAGCATTTTTACGGTGATAATACCGATAAGCGCACCCTTGCAACACAAGAGGAGCTTAACAAGGTGGCATCAAAATATGTACCCCTAGGTAAGTATTCAGACACAGACAGCAATCTTATTGCTCAGACCTATAATCTTATAGACTGGCTGCCTCTGGCCTCTAACCTTGAAAACAGGCCTGTCTATGATACCTTTGTGTTTGAGAACGATACCGAGCAGACAAAGTATGAGGTGTTTGCCTATGATGAAAACGGCGATGCAAAAATACTTATCAATAAAAATGAGTATAGCTACTTAGTTAGAATGAGAGATGCAGATCTTTTTGTATCAGATAATGAGAGTGATATATGGGATTTGCAGACAACATGGCGAAAAGGAGACGGTATATTGGCCGCCATGTATGCCCATAAGGACGAGAGCTATATTGCGGCAAAAACTGTTATATATCACGGCGAAGACTTAAAACCATATGGATTTTATAGTTATGAAAATAAGGGACAAAAGGGGGCTTATGCCGCTTGTGTGCCCAAATTTGAGGATTTAAAGGGAGGCGGGGCTTACAAAATACGTCAATACTATCGCAATAAACACGAAGAAGAGAAGAAGTATGCAAAAAATATTGAGGTTTCTCACTTTGTTTGGGGGAGAGATGGATATGTCTCTCTGATTCGCCCCTCGGGGTCTGACTCGGCATTTTACGACTGGGAAAGCGATATAGTGGGCAACTATCTTTCGGTTATGACAATTGGCCAAGGCGACGGTACAGGCACACATGGCTGGCGTAATTACAGCGTGGAGAATTTTGACCTGAGGACAGGTGAAAAGCTTAAGGATGAGGCTGTTTTTGGCAAGATAGAAGAGGCCGCACCACAGCTTAATAAGGCCGTTTTGAAGCATTTAATTGAGGACTATGGCTGGAGCGAGGCTGTTGATTTTGGCAAAAGCTTTGATATTTTAGAGCATCCGCCAATCTTCCGTTTTAAGCCGGAGGGCATAGAGTTTATTTTTAATGAATACGAAATAGGGCCATATGCAGCGGGCAGTTTTTTTGTATTAGTACCTTATGAGGAGTTGGAACTGAACTTGTTTTAAAGCCTTAAAATAAATGTTGACAATCGAGTGACAATTGGGATATAATATTATCGGAGGTGTCAATTATGCACTTTTTTACAGTTCGAGATTTGCGCACGTCACCCAAAAGCGTTTGGGATACCCTAAACAAGCAAAAAGAGGTAGTCATTACAAATAACGGGAAGCCCTCAGCCCTGATGATTCCTATTAACGATGGCAATTTTGACGATGTTTTAGCCACTGTCCGCCAGGTAAATGCCCAAAGAACAATAAGTCGAATGCAGCGTATGTCCGTTAAATCAGGGCTTGATGAGTTGAGCCTTAATGACATAAATGCTGAAATTGCGGCGGCAAGGGCGGAAAATAGAGTATGACACGGGTTGTGGTTGATACAAATGTATTGGTGTCTGCATTGCTTTCGCCAAAAGGGATTCCGGCTAAAATTATTGCACTTATTTTTAATAGTCGGGTTGATATGTGCTACGACAGCCGCATGCTGCTGGAGTATGAAAATGTATTGCTGCGGCCAAAATTCAGCTTTGATTCGCAGGACATTGCACAGCTAATGGAGTCCTTAACGCAAATAGGCACAGCAATACTCCCCGAACCCCTTAGCATTAATTTTGCTGATGAAGATGACAAAAAGTTCTATGAGACTGCAAAAACAGCCAGAGCTGTTTTAGTCACAGGGAATGGCAAGCACTTCTCCAATGACCCATGCATAGTCTCGCCAACAGAATTTATGGAACGCAAATTGTATGAGTAAATGTTAAAAAAAGAAGCAAGCAATCCTTTTAGATGCTTGCTTCTTTAATATTTTGTCTCTGCCTATTCTCTAAAAAGCGGAAAGTTTGCTGGATGAAGAAGCTTCAAAGAGTATTTTCACGATTAGCTACTATTTCATTGTATATGTCATCGACAGCTATATCTCCGTTGATTTCAAGCCGCTCCTTTGTGTAGTTACCTGAACCGGTATCAAATTGGTGGAAGAAGTTAATCATACCCACAGGGCCTAAGCTTTTTAGAAGCGCATCAACGCCAATTTGCCTAACAACTCTTGGGTCTTTAACGTTTATTGGTGCATTATTCATTCTCTAAAACCTCCATAATCCAGTGTACAGGATTTCGAACATCTATTTTTATATCAGTTTCGGCAATCCTTTTAATAAGTGCATCATCAGTTGTTAAATAAACATCAACCTTGGCACTTTCGGCAGAGGCTACATGTAAGGCATCCATAGGAGAAACTCCGTATTGGCTGAACAAGTTTGCTCTTTGCCTTATCTCATCGTTAATGGTGATTCTGCCGGCTGTGCTTTTGTACATGGCCTTTACCTTTTCAAGCTTTGAGGTATCGTTCACCTTTGACATCTCAAACTCTAAAACCTCACTGCCTATTAACTCCCATACTCCACTTGTACATCTAAACAGTATAGCGGTTATAGCGTTTGTCTCAATTAAAACTCTGTCTTGGGTTTGGTCATCGAAGGGTCGAAAATAACAGCAGTTGTCAAAATAAATCTTCATAGCAGCACCTCTGCTATTATTATATCCTACATCAGCAAAAATTACAACAAAAAACAATCATTTTTGCAAGCTTAAGGCTTTTGCTATTGATTTTTCCCTTATATGGTAGTATAATTTTTTAAACTCCATTAACAAAATTTATAAGGAGGGCATTGCACTATGACAATTAAACAAAAGGGATTTTTGCCTTGGCTTTCAAATCTTTGGTATCACTATAAATGGCAGATTCTGCTTTGCAGCGCAGCTCTTATTGTGGGTATAATATGTATTAGCTCGTTTTTTACCCAAAAATCCTTTGATTATAACGTGGCATATATAGGCTCAGATACTCTTGCAGATACTCAAATAGAGGCTTTCTCCAAGGCTCTGGCTGTGTATGGTGAGGATATTGACAAGGACGGCAAGGTTAAAATAAACCTGCAATCCTATTTTATTCAAGGCGACGGCATTGCTCAAAGTATAGCCATGGCAGACCAGATGTTGGTGCAAAATGATGTTGACAGCGGAAGCTCTGTGATTTTTATTTTAAATAAGGCAAGCTATGAGCATTGCCAAGCGGCCTTTCACTGCTTTGGTTACAGAGATGGCTCGCCTGCCCCCGATACAGCCGAGATAGAGGAGCTGGGCGTTCTTGTTAACGGCACATCTCTTTTTACAAAGCTTGCCGACGCAGGCATTAACGGGAATGGGCTGTATATAGTTTTGCGCTCAAGAGAAGGCTTAAAGGAGAGCGATTTGCCAAGACTTGAGGCCGCAATCAAGCTGGTTGACAAGCTTACAGGTAATAAATAAGTAATAATAAATTTGCAAGAAGAAGTAAGAAAGGATACAAGAGGCAATACAAAATATTTTTAACAATGTTTTGTGTGTTAGCCCTCTAAAACATGGTGTCAAGAATGGAAGATTTATTTTGTACAAAGCATATTATCGGCTTAATATGGGTAGCTGTTATGGTGGCTGCGCTTATTATAATAAGCAAGCTTGCTTCAAAAAAATTTGGAGTAAAAAAGGTGTTACAGGCGGCCTCTCTGGTGTTTCTCTCTTTAGAGGCCATTAAATACATCTACCTTGGCAAGGAATTGGACATGTATTACTTTCCTCTGCAATTTTGCAGCCTTATGTTGTATGCCTATCCTGTTGTGGCTTTTGGCAGGGGCAAGGTTGAAAAATTTGTGCTGCCCTTTGCATATGCCTGCGGCCTGCTGGCGGGAGCAATTGCCTTGGCTATCCCCACCAACATACTAGGTGCTCCGGATATAGGCTGGCTTGCGGGCGAGAACTTCCTTTATACTCTAAGCTTTGTATACCATGGATTTATGGTGTATTTTAGCCTGTTTTTGGTTATATCAGGCTATTACAGGCCAAAATATAAAGAGATACTCAGCTCGCTTATTATAGCTGTGTTCTTTGCAGCTCTGGCCTGTATTATGAACGCCTCCTTAAACATGGATTATATGATGCTTAACAGAGGTGCAGGGAATCCGCTGGTGTTTATTCTTAAAACAAGCAGAGTATTGTACTATTTGGCGCATGTTGCTTTGTTCTTTACACTGTGCACAATTCTTACCTTTTTTACACGCCTTTTTACCGGCAAAAAGCCACCGATAAAAAACACGTAAACAAAAATCTCCCCCTGCATAATATGGACAAGGGGAAAAAACGCACCACAAAATAAAAAAAATTATCGTTTCGACCGTTTTCTATGATTATTGCAGTGCTTTAAGGGCAAAATAGCATTGTATTAAAATTTGTTATTTAAAACGGAGCGTGAAAAGCGTGATTATAAAAAGAGGCGATATATATTATGCAGACCTCAGCCCTGTTGTGGGTTCCGAGCAAGGCGGAATCCGTCCGGTGCTGATAGTTCAAAATGATATAGGCAACAAATTTAGCCCAACGGTTATTGCTGCCGCCATTACAAGTCAAAAGGATAAAAGCAGGCTGCCAACCCATATCTATCTGCATTCTCAGGAATGCGGCTTGGCAAAGGATTCTGTTGTGTTGCTTGAACAGATACGCACACTGGATAAACGCAGGCTAAAGGAGCACATGGGCTCTTTAGACACTATGTCTATGACCAAGATAGATCAGGCACTCTCCATAAGCTTTGGTTTGGATGCGGTTGCACCTCTTAAGGAAGCAACCTAAGATTATACTTTATTTTTAAGCAGAGATAAATCGCACTATTTACAAGGGGCTTGCAGCACAAAAAATGTGCTGCAAGCCCCTTGCTGCGTGTTAACTATAATTGATTTCTTATAAAAACCGTAGGGGCAGACCTATGTGTCTGCCCAGATTATCGTAAAAATGCCCATTTTAGGGCAGACACATAGGTCTGCCCCTACAGAGCGAGTGCGTAAATAGAGGGACGCAATTATTTGTCAAGCTTAAGATGTCTAAGCACAGCTTCATCTGAAAGGGAGCTGCTGCCACCGTAAATAATAAAGTTTGATTTGCCGCTTGCGGCGGTGCGAACATCATCGCTGTCCGTATTGTCTGAAAGCAGAATCAGCGGTGCGTATATGCTTGCCGAATAGGCCGAGCCTGCCAGCGCATCGGGGAAGTTAGAGCCTGTGGTAAAGCTTATGGTGTTGCCTGTAAATATATCCTTGTATTCGTTGTAAACAGCCAGAGAGGTCTCGTATCTGTTGCCGCCTGAAATGCGCTTGACATCAACGCTTGCGTTTACCAGTGAGACGGCAACGCTGTCGTTTACACTTGAACCGCCCCCAAGCAGAACAGCCTTGCTTATTTTGGCAGCCTTGATAAATTCGGATGTGTAGTTATTTAAATCGCCGCTGCCTGTAAAGAGTATGGGCTGCCCCAAAATAGCCGAAACAGGCGAGGAGGCTAAGGCATCGGGGAAGTTGCGCCCGTCTGCGATAAATACTGAGGTATAGGGTGCTGCGTCATAAACGGCCTGTGCTATTTTTACAGCGGTTTCATAGCGGTTTGCGCCAGCGTAGCGTGCTATATCCAAGCCCTTTGTGTCATGCAGGTAGTCGGCTGTTGCCTTGCTCACAGAGCTCTCACCGCCCAGTATGACCACTTCCTTTGTCTTGAGGAGGCCTATAGCTTCCTCAACCTTGGCCTCAAGCTCAAGCTTGTTGGAGGTGAGCAGTATAGGTGCATTAAGTGCTGAACTGAGCGAGCCGCCTGCAAGTGCGTCTGCAAAGTTGCTTCCGCTTGCAAGAATTACCTTATCCGAGCCATTAGGCCAGCCCTGTTGGGCTATAGAAACAGCTGTTTCTATGCGGTTTGAGCCTGAAACTCTGTTGAGCAGGCTCCAGGCATTATCCAGCCACTCAATGCGCTGCTCAAGGAAGAGTGAAATGTATTCTGTCTCCAGCTCAAATATAAAGGGATTGCGCCCCCAAGGAGCACGGATTCCGGCAGGTCCCCATATCTGAAAATCTCTTGCCTGTATGGGCTCAAGCAATGCCTTGGCCTCAGGAAGGGTGGTGCTGAGTATCTCGTCCGCTATAGGCTTAACCTGCTGCCAGCGTTGCTTAACACGCCATTCAAAGGCGTGGTCTTCAAATAGCTCCTTAACCCACTTTGTGTTCTTTGAGAGCCAGCCTGTAGGTGAGAGGGTATCTCTAAAGCCCTCGCCCTCGTTGTTGTAATCCAAGCGGCCAAGTGAGAGGTCTACATCCCACATAGAGCCAAAATGCAGTTTGCCGCCCTCACGCACGTACATAAAGGTGCTGGAATAATAGGGCTGATAGCCAAAGCCAAAATCGGTGTTTTTAAAAAGCTCATTAGCAATGTATAGGTTAATAAGTGAATCCACATCAATAAGCGATTCATAGTCTCCGCCGCTTAATATAGTGCTGTCCACCTGATTCATAAAGCTGTGGATATAATCCAGAGAGTTTGCCATTACAGTGTCTGAATAATCGCCGTCCTCAGGCTCTTTTGGCACTATGCGTATGCCGCTGGCTGTGTCAAAATAATTTGGCTCAGAGGCTCCGCGCATGTCTGCCTCCAGCAGGAAGGAGACTATCTCGCCGTCTCCGGTTACGTCCTCGCCTGTCTCAGCAAAGGTTAGGCGGTTGCCGTCTTTTAGCTCAACCTTTTCAGTAAGCAGATATATGCCCTCATAAACGCCGTTAATGCATAGCTCAACCAGCTCGCAGTCCACGCCGTTGGGGTCTAATTGCTTGTACAATTTATAGGCCAGATAATTGCGCATAAAGGTGGTATCCATCCAGCTTGGAATAAGACACCAGCTCTTTTCCTTGCCCATGCCCAGCATATCGGTTTTGCTGTCAAACTTAAGAGCATAGGGCTTTTTGCCTGTGCCCATTAAGTACCAGCTGCTGCTGCCCCTGCCCTTTATGGTTAAGGGGTAAGTGTATTCAGTGGTGCTGCCCTTTTTAAGGGTTTTTACGGCAGTAAAATCCTTGCCCTTGCCGTTTGAATTGACCAGCTGGAGCTCTGCATTTTGCTTGAGGTCCTTCTCGTCCTTTTCTTTAGCTGCGCCGTTTTCTATGTCTACATTTATAACGGGCAGGGTGGAGGTTGCCGCAATCTCGGCAAAGGGGATGCTCTGGTTTGGCGGGATAGTACCGGCCGAAGCATACAGAGCCACAGAGCTTAAGATAAGCAGAGCCGCCAGAAGCAAGGATAATAACTTTTTGATGGTTTTCATACAAATTTACTCCCTTCAATATTCCATAATATTTAAAAATATTGTAACACTTTATTCCTTAAAATACAATAGCTTATTTTGCCATGGATACACATATTTATGAACTGAAAAAAAACTTTACAACGCAGCTAAAATGGGCTATAATATAGTGTAACGTAGAATGCGACGAGTGTGCAAACAACAAGAAGAGCAGAGACGCAGGCACAACAAATAAATTTTAACATAATGTTGGTGTGCGAGCACTCTAACACATGGTGTTTGGAAATTAAATGAATGATGGAGTTAAACCAAAATGATACAATTTGAAGAGCTGGCACTTACACTTAAAAATATGCAAGGGGACATGAAGGAGCTTTCCGACGCCATAGGCGTAGAGCCTATGAAGCAGGAAATACAAAGGCTGGAGCAGCAGTCTGCCGCCCCTGATTTTTGGGATGATATGGAAAATTCTCAAAAGGTGCTGCAAAGAGCCAGCGCATTAAAGGGCAAGGTGGCGGCCTATGAGGCTATCTACAGTGATTATGAGGACACTCTTACCCTAATAGAATTGGCCGACGAGATGGAGGATTTAAGCCTGCTTGAGGAGGCCAAGGAGGGCGTTGCCCGTGTTCAGGCCAACTATGAGAGCCAAAAGCTCTCCACCCTTTTAACAGGCGAATTTGACGCCAAGAACGCTATACTCACCTTTCACGCAGGTGCAGGCGGAACAGAGGCTCAGGACTGGGCGGAGATGCTGTTTAGAATGTACAACCGCTGGGGCGAACGCCACGGCTTTAAGGTTAAAACCCTTGATTATCTGGACGGAGACGGTGCAGGCCTTAAGAGTGCAACCATACTAATTGAAGGGCTTAACGCCTATGGCTATCTTAAATGTGAAACAGGCGTGCACAGGCTTGTGCGCATTTCTCCCTTTGATTCCTCAGGCAGAAGGCACACCTCCTTTGCCTCCCTTGAGGTTATGCCCGAAATCACCGATGATGTTCAAATAGATATACGCTCCGACGATTTAAAAGTAGACACCTACCGCTCCGGAGGCGCAGGCGGGCAGCATGTTAACAAGACAGAATCCGCCGTGCGCATTACGCACATACCCTCGGGCATTATAGTGGCCTGCCAAAACGAGCGCAGCCAGCACCAAAACCGTGAGGTTTGCATGAAGATGCTTAAATCTAAGCTGGTGGAAATTAAAGAGCGTGAGCATTTGGATAGAATTGAGGACATCAAGGGTGTGCAAAAGGAGATAGGCTGGGGCTCGCAGATACGCTCCTATGTATTTATGCCCTATACCATGGCCAAGGACCACCGCACAGGCTTTGAAATGGGCAACATAAACGCCGTTATGGACGGCGATTTAGACGGCTTTATTAACGCCTATCTAAAAGCGCAAAGCTTAGGCAAGCTGGGAGATTTTGAATAAAATTCGTAATGCGTAATTCGTAATTAAAGGCGAATTTGCTGCGCAAATTTTAATTTAAAGGGGTTTTAGCTGGTTAAGGGGAGTTCTTGCCTCTTACTTCTTACCTCTTGCATCTAGTCGAGGAGGTGCTGCTCAATACCAAAGCTAACAATATTTACTCCAACCTATAACAGAGCTTACTGTTTAAATAAATGCTACGAGAGCCTCTGCCGTCAAACCTGCAAGGATTTTATCTGGCTGGTGGTGGACGATGGCTCTGATGATAATACCGCTGAGCTTGTAAAAACTTGGCAGGAGGCCGCAAACGGCTTTGAAATACAATACCTTTACCAAAAGAATCAGGGCTTGCATGTGGCGCACAATCTGGCTTACAAGAGCATAGAGACAGAACTTAATATATGCATAGATTCTGATGATTTTATGCCTGAGCGTGCCGTTGCGCAAATTTTGGAATTCTGGGAGCAATATGGAGACGAAAGTGCCGCAGGCATAATAGGCCACAACACCTATTCAGACGGCACGGTGATAGGCGCACCTCTGCCCAGAGATAAAAAGCGCATCACCCTGTTTGAGCTGTATAACAGCCGCAAGGTCAAGGGTGCAAAAAAGATGGTTTACCGCACCGAGCTAACAGGACAAGCCCCGTATCCTCGCTTTGGAAACGAGAAGTACTATCCATTGGAATATAAATATTTTCTGCTGGATAAAAGCTACGATTTAATCATGATGCACGACCCAATATGCCGTGTAGAAAAGATGCCTGACAGCGTGGTTCTTAACATAGTAAACGAGTATTTCAAGAACACACAGGGCTTTATAAGCTGGTTTGCCTTTCTTATGAGTATGCCCAAGGGCAGCAGGAGCTTTAAATTTTCCTGCGCTGTAAAGTATGTAGCTGCCTGCATTATAGGCAAAAATAAAAACTGGCTCCATGAAACAACAGAGAAAAGATACGTTATCCCCGCAGTGCCCCTAGGCTGTGCAAGATACCTATTCCTGCGCTTGGCCCAAAGGCTTGGCCTGAGGGGGAAGATGTGATTTTTAATGCATAATTCGTAATGCGTAATTCGTAATTAAAGGTGAATTTGCTGCGGCAAATTTAAGTAAAAAATGTCATGACATAAGCTACAGCGTGGAACCTATTGCCTATAGTAAGAGCAATTTTTAAACAAAAACTAATTACGCATTACGCATTACGAATTAAAGAAAGGTGGTGTTCTCATGCCTGAGGACTTTAAAAAAGCTGATGCTCTTGAGGGCGAATATGTTCCCAAGCACAAAAAGCGTAAGTATGAGGAAGAACCGCTGGCGTTTTCAAACATAATTGAATTCAGCGGAATAGAGGATGAGGCAGAACCTGAAGTTCACAAGAGCACAAACGCCTCTAAACCTAAGCAGCAGTCAGGCTCTTCTGCTGCACCTAAGGTAAGCACGGCCTCTGCGCCTAAGAGCGGTGCAAAGCCTGTGCAGAGCAAGTCCTCTGCGGCAGCAAAGCCCGCAGGAGCTAAGCCTGCGGCTGCTCAGGGGGGCAAAAAAGCCCCTGCTGCAAAGCATCCTGTTATTGATTTGAGCAAGCCTAGCTCTGTGCCCTCAAAGGCCAAGGGCTTTAGCGAAAGCAAGCCCTCCGCCTCTGCAAAGTCAGGGGGAGTTAAGCCTGCTAATAACAGCAAATCCGCATCTAACAAGCAAAACGACCCAGCAAAGGCCGTTCCCGCCTCTAAGGGCGTTAAGGTGCCTCCAAGCACAGATAAGCAAGCCCCTTCAAAAAAGCGTAGGAAAAACAAGCTTTTTAAGGCTATTGCGGCCTTGGTTTGCGTGCTGCTGGTGGGATATTCTATACTCACAGGCATAATTTACTCCATGCTGGGCGAAGTTAAATATACAAAAATAGACACAGGCTGGCAGGATAGTGTGGGCAAAAATGCCCCCGATTGGGCACCTGTTAAGTCCTCAAAGGTGCGCAATATCCTTATTATGGGCATAGATACAGACGGCGAGAAGGGCTCACGCTCCGACACTATGATGATAGTAACTATAGACAGAGTAAGCCACAAAATACGCCTTACCTCTCTGCTTAGAGATTTATACGTAAGCGTGCCCGGACACGGCGAAACCAGACTTAACCACGCCTATGCCTACGGTGCGGAAAGATTGCTCATGCAAACGGTTGAGAGCAACTTCCGCATTAAAATAGATGAGTTTGTCAGCGTAGATTTTAACTCCTTTTCAAAGATTATCACCACCATAGGCGGAGTTACAATCAAGCTAACAGCCGCCGAGGCTAAGTATTTAAACAAGTACTCCCCGGGAGAGGTGCCCTTGGTTGAGGGTGCGCAGAGGCTCACAGGTGAACAGGCACTGGAGTATTCCCGCATACGGCAGTTGGACAGCGATTTTAAGCGCACAGGCCGCCAGCGCACCATGTTGGAGGCTCTTATGGACGAATGCCGCAGAATGCCGCCCGATAAGCTCCTAAAGCTGGTGGGGGAGATTGCCCCTAATTTAAAGACAAACATCCGCCGCATGAATCTTACTCTCTTGGTTGAAGAGGGGCTGCTCTGCTTCAAGAACCCCATGGATGAACTGGCTCTGCCGCTGGATAACAGCTATGCCTCCAAAACAATAAGCGGAATGGCTGTGCTGGTGCCTGATATGCAGAAGAACTGCGAGGAGCTGCATAAGTTTATATTTGGCAAAGTTCCCGGTTAGAAGCAAGAGGCAAGAAGTAAGAGGTAAGACTTTTTAAAGAGGGTATCCTAAAAATCTGTAAAATCGTAGGGGCAGACCTAAGCGTCTGCCCGGATTGCCGTAAAATCTCGTCTTTGGGCAGACACTTAGGTCTGCCCCTACGCACTAATACGGCGTTAAACATCAATAAAAACTACCTAAGAGGTGCAAATTTATGTTGCTTTCTGTAATAATTCCCTGCTTTAACGAAGAAAAGGTGATAGAGTTAACCTATGCGGAGCTTGCTAAGCAGATGGCTCAGCACAGCATTGACGCTGAGCTAATCTTTATAGACGACGGCAGCAGGGATAAAACCCCTGCTATCCTTAAGTCCTTGGGCGAAAAGGATTCCAATGTCAAATACATCTGCTTTAGCCGCAATTTTGGCAAGGAGTCCGCAATGCTGGCGGGGCTTAAATATGCCGCAGGCGATTGCGCAGTTATAATGGACGCCGATTTGCAGCACCCTCCAGAGGTAATCCCTCTTATGCTTGAAAAGTATAAGGAGGGCTACGATCAGGTTATAGCCAAGCGCAACAGAGCGGGAGACGCTGCGCACAAATCCTTTTTTGCACGCAGCTATTACAAGCTGGTTAACTCCCTTGTGGACGTTAAAATGGAGGACGGTGTGGGCGATTTCCGCCTGCTCAGCCGCAAGGCCATTAACGCCTTGACAGACTTAAATGAGTACAACCGCTTCTCAAAGGGGCTTTTTTCATGGATAGGCTTTAAAACAACCAAAATAGAATACGAAAACCAGAGCCGAGCCGCTGGCGAAACTAAATGGAGCTTTAAAAACCTGCTGCAATACGGCATAGACGGCATAATCTCCTTTAACAACAAGCCCCTGCGCTTTTGCTTTGTGTTTGGCTTTATAGCAATAATTGTAGGCCTACTGTATCTTATTATTATGCTTGTTAATATAATAATAAACGGCATAGACGCCCCGGGATACTTTACCACCATATTCATTATAGCTCTGTTTGGCGGGGTGCAGCTGATTTCTATAGGCGTAATAGGCGAATATATAGGCCGTATTTATTACGAGGTTAAGCGCAGACCGCACTTCCTTGTAGAAGAGACAAACGCAACGCCGTTTGAATAGGGAGCTTTCCAATAAAAAGTCAAGCTAAAAATATTGGAAAAGAGTAAGGAGCGAAGTTATACGTTTCAAGACGCGACAAAAGCGCCCTTGGCGAATGTCAAGCGCGTGAGAAAGCA
>JAISYX010000066.1 GCA_031269595.1 Oscillospiraceae bacterium | reverse complement strand
GCAGGCTATGCTCTCATCCTCAAGGGCGGCGGCTTTAATTTCATCCTCACCTGCGTCTGCATTTACCTTTACAACACCCCTTAGCTTGCCGTTAACTTGTATTGGAATCTCAATTACATCCAGCTTCAAGGCCTCCTCATTGCACACAGGCCAGGGCTGATTGTGCACAGAATAACCCTTGCCCAGCAGCTCCCACAGCTCCTCAGCAAAATGCGGAGCCATAGGCGCAAGCAAATTGATGAGTGTATATGTGCACTCCTTAAGGAATTTGCCGTTAATCTGTGTTAAGGCGGAGTACTTTACAAGTGCGTTGAGAAACTCCATAAGCCTTGCAACTGCGGTGTTAAACTGGAAGCCCTCCATGTTTGAGCTTACATTAACTATGGTGCTGTTGCGCACATAATCCAAGTCCTTTTCAGCCTGAGCGTAGTCGCCGCTGCCATTGGGCAAGCTCTTAAGCTTTACACACAGTGCTTCAATGCGGCTAAAAAACTTTGCTATCGCCTTAATGCCGTTATCGTCCCAAGGGCCGCCATCTACATAGGAGAAGCCGAACATCAGGTAGCAGCGAAAGACATCAGAGCCATATTGATCCACATATTTATCAGGAGAAACCACATTGCCCCTGCTCTTGCTCATTTTGTTGCCGTCAGGGCCTAAGATAACCCCCTGATGCACCAAGCTTTTAAAGGGCTCAGAGAAGCTTAGCTTGCCGCAATCCCGCAGAGCCTTAGTCATAAATCTGGCATAGATAAGGTGCATAGCAGCGTGCTCACGGCCGCCCACATACATATCTACAGGCAGCATTTTGTTGATTATATCAGGGTCAAAAGCCTGCTCTGTGTTGTTAGGGTCAGGATACCTTAGGAAGTACCAGGATGAACACACAAAGGTATCCATAGTATCGCACTCCCTTCGGGCAGGTGCGCCGCAAATTGGGCAGCTTGTGTTAACAAACTCCTCGCTCTTGCTAAGAGGCGACTTGCCATCCGGCTTAAACTCCACATTATATGGGAGCTTAACAGGCAGCTGCGCCTCGGGAACAGGCACCTCTCCGCACTTTTCGCAGTGTATGATAGGAATAGGCGCACCCCAGTAACGCTGGCGGGAGATAAGCCAATCCCTTAGCCTGTAGTTGGTTTTAAAGTCCGCTCTGCCCTGCTTTTCAAGCCATGTGGTAATTGCCTCCTTGGCATCCTTTGTGGATTTGCCGTTAAAGTCACCGCTGTTGACAAGCAAGCCGTATTCTGTGTAGGGCAGCTCGTTGGGGCTGCCGTCGGCGGAATCAATAACTCTCTCTATGGGCAGATTATACTTTTCAGCAAAGGCGAAATCTCTCTCATCATGGGAGGGAACGGCCATAACACAGCCCGTGCCATAGCTTTCAAGCACATAGTCCGCAATCCAAATGGGAATCCTGCGCCCGTTTGCAGGGTTAACTGCATAAGAGCCGGTAAAGCAGCCTGTCTTCTCCCTCTCAGTTGAAAGGCGTTCAATCTCGTTTGCTTCCAGTGTTTTTTTGATATAGGCCTGCACAGCCTCTTGATTTTCGGGGGTTGTAAAGCGGCTTACAAGCTCGTGCTCAGGTGCTACAACCACGTAGGTTACGCCAAAAAGAGTGTCAATACGGGTTGTAAATACGGTGAATTTCTCCTCGCTGCCCTCTATGTCAAAGGTGACCTCTGAGCCTACGGATTTGCCTATCCAGTGCTGCTGAATCTTCTTGGTTGCCTCCGGCCAATTGAGTGCCGGCAAATCTGCAAGCAGCTCCTCGGCATAATCGGTAAGCTTGAAGAACCACTGTGTAAGCTTGCGCTGGTCAACAACCGTGTTGCAGCGTTCGCAAAGGCCGTCTACAACCTGCTCATTTGCAAGAACCGTGTTGCATGTGCCGCACCAGTTAACAGGAGCAGCCGCCCTGTAGGCCAAGCCCTTTTTATAGAGCTGCAGGAAAAGCCACTGCGTCCATTTGTAATAATCGGGCATACATGTGGTAACGGTGTAATCCCAATCGTAGGTTGCGCCCATTTCCTTTAGCTGCTCACGCATCTTATTCATGTTATTTATGGTAGAATCCTCTGGGTGCACACCTGTTTTAATAGCATAGTTTTCGGCAGGCAGGCCAAAGGCATCAAAGCCCATGGGATGGAAGAGGTTATAGCCCTGCGCCCTTTTAAACCTAGCCCATGAATCTGTTAAGCCAAAGTTGTACCAGTGACCCACGTGCAAATTAGCACCTGAGGGGTACGAAAACATCTCAAGACAATAGAGCTTTTCGCCCTTTGCCTTGGGATTAAATTTATAAAGCTGAGTTTCTTCCCATTTCTTTTGCCATTTTTGGTCTGTAGCTTTTGAATAAGCCAAATTAATCACATCCTGAATATATTTTCTTAATTGTATTAAAAATTATGATAAAAGTCAATAGCTGCCCACAGAAATCAATTTTTGGTGTTTTGTAGGGGCAGAGCTATGTCTCTGCCCTTGAACCCAGCAAATTTGTAACCCTTGGGCAGAGACACAGCTCTGCCCCTACACATTTTTCATTAAAGTTGATTCCCCTGAGGAGCTGCCTCTTCTAATCTCCAAGGCCTCGTTTATTTTATCGGCCGCCTTGGCAGAGGCATAGCCGCCTCTCAAAATATCCTTTGGGGCTCTGCTTTTAAATGAGATGCTCACACTTGCAACTTCATGGGTTTTTCCATGCTTCCCTTGCGTGCGCATAACGCCATAGGAGGCTCTTTTTATATCCTTTAGGGGGAAGTACATAACAGAATTGCCATAGCTTACAAGGTAGCTCTTTGTAATTGAGACAAAATACTCCTCCAAGTGCAGAGCCTCTGCCGATTGCAGCTCACGAGTTATTAAAGCCTTTTCCTTGCCCCAATTAATTAAAGCGGCAAGCTTTTTTAAAATATGGCTCCCAATAATAAGTATAAACGGCAATGCTATTACCATGATAAAATCAAACCTGCCTGTAGCTATAGAGCTAAACAGCCCATAAGTGAATAGCGCAACAAGCACAGCAAAAATCAAGCAAGCCCAAGCTGGGATTTTTAAGGCATTTCTTAGCCTCTCCTCTACCCTGTCAAGAACCTCTGAGCGGCTGCCTGCTGTGTTCGCCCTTGTAGGAGGCCTGTGGCTCTGCTTTTCCATTGCGGTGCTTAGCTCCGCAGCAAGCGCAGCATCGTAAGAGCTGTAGTTAAGGAGTGTGGCTTTGCGCCCGTTCCTCAAATACACCTTTAGCATCTGCTTTGCCCCGCTGGGGTCACGGGTGAAGAGCTCTGTTTTAAGCTCCTCAATATCACTTAGAGCAAAAACTCTAACGCTGCCTGTATAGCATATAAGATAATTCTGTGTAACTGAGGCATAGTATTCAACACTATCATTGCCGCTCTGTTCATCTGCATCACTAATGTGTATGGTGGTATCCAAACCAAGCTCCCTTAGCAGCTCCTGCTTTTTTACATACCAATTGAGCATGTGCGGAATTTCACGCACAGGGTTTATAAGCAACAGTGCGGTCATAAAAATGGTAAACCACAGCACAAGCGTGAATGGACCGTTTGTAACGCCTGCCTGTGAGCCGGAGGGCTTTACAAGAGCATAAACGAACAAATCAAAGAGTGCCAACACACCAATAAATATAAGCGGTACTCTAATGTTGTTGAATAAAACCCTGTTTATCGTCTTATTAATTGATTCAAGCTCACTACTATTCATCGCTTTTCTCCTCTATTAACCGCAATTTCTAAAACCTCAAACTGTTGTATGGCAATATCACGGCTCATTTTTATCTGCAGTCACAATTTGTTTGTTTTCCAAGGTATCATATATAATAAAATCTCTGTAATCATCCATGTTACATTTAGCAAATACGCTCTGAAACATTATTATATACCGTTTATTTTCTTCCTTAGCAATAGATATAGCTTTTTCTATTGTCCATACCCCATCATATATTCCATGTCCAAATATCAAGCTAGCATATCCTCTTGCATCAGTCTTTTGTACATATAAAGTATTTTCAATAGGATATTCTGACTCTAAAGAGGTTACAATATCACGATTATTTTTCAAATACGGTGCCTCCCATTTAAATGTGGTATTATCAGTAACGTACGAACTTAGGTTCATAAGGCTCACAAAAACAATGCAAATGCATACAATTGTGTGTATAATTCGGTGTGATTTCTGAGATATAAAAAATTTATATAGTGAAGAAATACATACAGTTAATATAATCAAAATCGGGAAGATTAACTTCATTTGGTCATACCGATAGGTTACTGCGTGGTTCAGCATCAATAAATTTTCAATCATAATAAAAAATGCTATAAACAATATAATTCGAAATTGTGGAATTGTCTTTACCAAAATACGCCTGACAGGTTTAAATATAATAAGAGAAATTGACAAAATTAATACTAATATTAATAATATTCCAAAAGAGTTGATGTACCCGACGAGCAATTGGACTAAACTTGATTTGGCAGAAGAAAAACCTGTTCTTGAAAAAAATCTTAAGAATAAAGCTTTAAAAAACGAGCGTTTATCAAGTACTGTTAGATAATGCAAGCAAAACAATGCAAACGAAACAACAGTAATTATTAAAGTAGATAATGACTTAATCAACGCATTTGTACTGATGGTGATCTGCTTCTTATTTACAAGTAAATTGCCTCGTTGCATAAAAAAAGCTAATGCAAATCCAATATTCCCCAAATAACCTGTCCACTCAACATATGGTGCTATCAAACATAAAATAAAAAATAGTAATAGTCTCAATCTCCCTTTAAGATTTATAAACAATAAAAGCTGTAACAAGAAAATAACCTGAAACAGAGATTGATGCCAGTAGACAACACCCTGCCCATGCATTATTTCAGGCTGAAACAAGTATAATGCCGATATTGCCACAATTAAGGGTTTGGGAAGTTTTTTATCAAACAATCTTAGAAGTAGTAACATAACAAGAGTAAAAGACAAAAGGTATAGCAAAGAATTAAAAATGTACAAACTTTGCTCATTAATCGGAAGATTGCAAATACGCATAAAAGCATATGGAAGAACATATCCTGCAGGAGAAAAGGAGGTATAGTAGTAATTACCGTATGTGTCAGGCACTGTTAATCCCCAAGGGATACCCTTCTCGCCTATGGTAACAATAGGTAAAAATTTATGTATTGAAGGTGGAGTTTCTTGATATGCCTCTATTGTTAAAAGCGTATGCCACGTTGCATCAGAGTTCACATAATTATTTGTCTCATTTTGCGGAAATCTAAGCACAATTGAAGTAATGCCAACACACAAGCACAATATATATATATATATATATATATATATATGCTTACCAAGCATCAATTTAGCGGATAGTTTATTTGTCATTATTCTTTACCTCAATCCCCAGCTCCTCAAGCTGCTTTGCATCTGCAAAGCCAGGTGCGCCAGTCATGGGCTCACTGGCATTTTGCACCTTGGGGAAGGCTATAACGTCCCTTATGCTCTCGCTGCCGGACATAATCATTACCAGCCTATCAAGGCCTATGCCCATGCCTCCGTGAGGCGGTGCGCCATATTTGAATGCATCTGTAAGAAAGCCAAATTTCTCGTAAGCATCTTCCTCTGAAAAGCCCAGTGCGGTAAACATCCTCTTTTGCAGAGCAGGGTCTGTTATACGTATTGAGCCGGAGGATAGCTCCACCCCATTAAGCACTAAATCATAAGCCTTGGCTCGCACAAGCTCGGGCTTGCTATCCAGATACTGCACACACTCATCCAGCGGTGAGGTGAAGGGATGGTGCATTGCAAGCCACTCTCCGCTCTCCTCATCCTTTTCAAAGAAGGGGAATTCCGTAACCCACAAAAAGTTAAACTGCTGTGGGATTATTTCAAGCCTTTTGGCGCACTCCAACCTTAACGCCCCCAAAACAGGCAGAGTTACGCTGTTTTTGTCGGCTATAATAAACACTGCATCGCCTTTTTCGGCCCCGCAGGCCGCAAGTATAGCTTCAAGCTCGCCCTCCTTAAGGAACTTTGCAAAGGATGAGCTTGGCGCATCCTCAGCCCAGCGTATCCATGCAAGACCCTTTGCGCCTATGCCCTTGACATATTCGGTGAGCTTATCCACCTCCTTGCGGGAGAAGGCTTTTGCTCCGCCCTTTGCTGTTATAGCTCTAACAGAGCCTCCGCCCTCTATGGCGGCTTTAAACACGGCAAAGTCTGTTTCCTTAAGCAGCTCGCTCAGGTTGGTTATTTCCATTTCAAAGCGGGTATCAGGCTTATCAGAGCCGTAACGCTCCATGGCAGCCTTATAGGTTATTCTGGGCAGAGGCAGGGGAATATCAAGACCCATGGCCTCCTTAAAAAGGAACTGCACATAGCCCTCGTTTATCTCCAGAACATCCTCTACATCCACAAAGGACATCTCCAAATCCACCTGAGTGAATTCAGGCTGCCTATCGGCACGCAAATCCTCGTCACGGAAGCAACGGGCAATTTGCATGTACCTGTCAAAGCCGCTTAACATAAGCAGCTGCTTATAAAGCTGCGGAGACTGCGGCAGCGCATAAAACTGCCCGTTATGCAGCCTTGAGGGCACTAAGTAATCCCTTGCACCCTCGGGGGTGGATTTAATAAGCACGGGAGTTTCGATTTCTATAAAACCCCTGGAGGCGTAATAATCCCTTGTGAGCTTAACCACCTTGTGGCGGAAAAGTATGTTGTTTTGCAGCTCAGGGCGGCGCAAATCTAAGTATCTGTACTTAAGCCTGAGCTCCTCTCTGGCCGAGGTGCCGTTGAGTATCTCAAAGGGAGGTGTCTCACTCTGCCCCAGAATGCGCAGCTCTGTGACCTCAATTTCAATATCCCCTGTAGGTATATCCTTGTTTATTGAGGAGCGCAGACGCACTATTCCCCTTGCTGCAAGCACATATTCAGAGCGAAGAGAGGCGGCCTTTTCAAAAATCTCCTTTGCCGTGTTATCGTCAAAGGCAAGCTGAACAATGCCTGTTCTATCCCGCAAATCCACAAAGATTAGCTGGCCTAAATCTCTGCGCCGCTGCACCCAGCCAAAAACGATAACCTCCCTTTGTATATCTGCGCTGCGTAAATCGCCGCAGTAGTGGGTTCTTTTTAAACCTATAATACTTTCTGCCATTGTATGCTCTCCTTAACTTTTTATTGTGGTAGATAATAGTTGTAAACTCTAATAAAGCCTATCTGCGTAACAAGCTCACGCTGCACCTCAGGCTCATACTCCTTTAAGCATTCCCATATTAAATCATCACGATAAACAGACATGTAATATATGTCATCTCTATATATCATTTCTTTAACAGGATTTTTGATGCCAAATCTTCTTTTTATTTCAAGCTCACGCAGACTGTTAATATCCACACTGCCGCCTAAGAGATTTTGAGATTCGCCAAACTCAATGGGCATAAATATCCCTGGCACATAGTATACATAGGGGTTATCGCCCAAAAATACCTTATCTCTGTTTTGCGCTGCAAATTCTCTAAATTCGGCAATTGCCCAGCTTGGCTTTGTATATGAGCTCACAAGCGGCTGCGCAATGCTGCAAGCCATAAGCACGCTAAGGACGAGGAGTGCCGCAGGAGCGGCAACCTTTGATACTTTGACAGCCTGCTGCAATTTTTTGCGCTTAATTTTATCAATTGCGCCTTGCATGTCACTCATATTCCAAAAATAGAGTATTATTATAATTCCAAGCCAATAGTGCGGTGCAACCACACGGTAAACACTTCTATTATAAAGCAAAAAGGCCGCATGAATTCCATTGGACATCAAAAATGTAAGTATAACAAGCTTTCTTTTCTTCTTTTGCAGTATAAAGGCTGCAACACATAAAAAGGTGAAAATCCCCATTGTCATAATAAACTGCGGCTTCTTACTCACCGTAACAGCTAACGAAAAGAAGTCCTTTGGGTTAAAATTCCAGCGTTGCCTGTTTGCCAGAGGCACAAGCCTTTCCAGCTTTTCAACAGAGTATTTTTCAGAATCTTGAAAAGCCCAATAGTAAAATTGCTCGTGGTCGTTTTCTGTCCAGCCTATTTCCTCAAATACATCCCTGTATTTACTGTAATTAAGCTCTTTACTGTCTAGCAAGGCTGTTCTTGCGTTGTTGTATCTAATATAATCTTTATACTCTTGAGAGTTAAACGCTCCCCATTTTATCATTGGTAAAAAAACTGTAAGCAAAACTGCCAAAAGAATAAACAAGCCAAAATATTTAATGGTTTGCTTTTTCTGTTTTTTATAAAACAACAAGAAAAGAACCAATATACAGGGAATAGAGGTATATAGCGATTGTGCCCTTAACAAAACGCCAATAAAAACGAGGAACAATCCCGATATGAACAGAATATAGAAGCTGTGCTTAGGCATATCAAAGTTATCACAGGCATAATACGCAACAACAGCTCCTGCTATACTGCACAAATAAGCAATAGTTGTATAATCAGGCAACGCAAAGGTTAGAAGAATAACAGGGGTAAGAATAAGAGCTGACAAGAGCCGTTGTGTTCTTTTAACAAGCACATAAGAAATAAAACAAAAAGAAATTAAAATGAACAAAACAAGAAAAAACGAGTGCACGCTCATGCCATGTGTGATTAAACCCAATTTTGCTAAAGCAGCACTGTATATGGGTGCTACATAACAAAAAACACCGTCATAACTTCCGTTACCGCCGCTTGCTATTCTTGAAAAGTAAAAATCCTCATTGCCGCCATACTGTATTCCTATAAAAAAGAAGGAAATAAGAAACAGCAAAATCACATATACAACAGAAGAAACAAGCGGCTTGCTGTTTATAGCTTCAGTTATGCTCCGCCAAGACAGAACTTTAGCTTTGCTTAATATTCTCATAAGTTTACCTCTAAAGCAGCTTGGATAAATCAATATCCCCTATACTACCAGCCGCATTTTGCAGGCTTTCAAGCGTGCTCTCATAATCAACATCATACAAATACTCGGCTATTTCAATTATATTAACCTCGCACTGCTCGCCTGTTTCCATATTTTTAATTTTTGCACTGCCGGAATCAACCTCATCATCGCCTATAACCACGGTGTATTGCGCACCTATTTTATCGGCGTACTTCATTTGAGCCTTAACGCTGCGGTTCATTAAATCACACTGAGCGGGGAAGCCCTCCCTGCGCAGGGATTCTGTTAAGAAGGCGGCAGTTTTTGCGGCCTCCTCCCCTATTGATGCAATATAAACCTTGGGGCGCACAGGCTCGGGGAATTCGCAGCCCTCCTGCTCCATTACAAGCAGGAGCCTTTCCAGCCCCATGCCAAAGCCTAAGCCGCAGGTGGGTGAGCCGCCTATCTCTTCAATAAGGCCGTCATAGCGACCGCCGCCGCACACAGTGCCCTGAGCACCTATGCCTGTTGCCACAAATTCAAAAACTGTGCGTGTGTAATAATCCAAGCCCCTAACTATAGTTGGATTCACGGTAAAATCTATACCGTTATTCTCTAATAAGTCCTTAACTGTCTCAAAATGAGCCTGACAATCCTCACAGAGATAGTCCAGTATTCTGGGTGCACCCTCTGCAATTTGTGAGCATATGGTGCTTTTGCAGTCCAGTATTCTCATGGGATTAGTCTCTAAACGCCCCTGACAGGTCTCGCACATCTCATCAAGGTGGGCGGTAAAGTACTCCCTTAAGGCCTTGTGATACTCCTCACGGCACTTTGGACAGCCTATAGAGTTGATTTCAAGTGCAACATCCTTGATGCCCAGTGTTTGCAGAATGGCATTTGCAACCATTATAACCTCGGCATCTGCCATAGGACTCTCTGCACCAAACAGCTCCAAGCCAAACTGGTGGAACTCACGCAAACGGCCTGCCTGAGGCTTTTCATAGCGATAGCAGGATACAACATAGCTAACCCTAAGGGGCAGAGTTTCTTTGTTAAGGTTGTGCTCCAGCACGGCACGGGCAACGCCCGCAGTGCCCTCCGGCCTAAGGGTGAGGCTTCTGCCGCCCTTGTCGTTAAAGGTGTACATCTCCTTTTGAACCACATCTGTGGTATCCCCCACAGAGCGGTTAAACAGCTCTGTATGCTCAAATACAGGAATGCGGATTTCGGTGAATCCATAAAGCTCCGCTGTTTCCAGTGCTGTTTTTTCAATATAACGCCATTTGTGCACCTCGGCGGGTAAAACGTCCTGCGTACCCCTTGGGGCTTTTGTTATTAGTGCCATTATTGTGCTTCCTTTCAGTTTTTATTTAGGGCTTGGGTGCGTTCCAATCTACCGCCTCCATAACAGGCTTGGTAGGAACCATGCTCTCTCCTCCAACGAAGTAGACTGTGTTTATATTTATGCTTTTAATAAAGCTTTTTGCACTATCTAATAAAGCTGTTGAGCTTGGATTTACTATAAGCAGAGGCATATTCCTTTTAGCTGCAAATGCCCCTCCTGCCAGTGCATCGGGGAAGTTGCTGCCCGCAGCAAAGGCTATCTCATTGCCAAAATCAGCCTTAAACGCCTTGACAATGGCAACGGAGGTCTCATATCTGTTGCTGCCTGCAAGGCGTATTACCTCTTTATCATCACCTAAGGCAAGGAATTCGGCTTCATCTCTCTTGGGCACAGAGGCCTCTCCCCCCACCAGATACGCCTTTTGTGAGCCGCTTACAAGCTGCAAGGCCTCGCTGCTAAGGCCTGATGTGTTTGTATATATAATAGGCATAGAGTTAACAGCTGCAACAGCACCAAATGAAACAGAATCTGCAAAGCCTGTGCCCGTTACAAGGGCAACGCTTGGCGAGACCTCCCCATTAAGCTCATAGAGATATTCCGCAGCCTCAAGGGAGGTTTCATAACGGGTGCTGCCCGAAATGCGCCTTACATTGTAGCCGGCTGCTTCAAGCTCAGCTTGGGTTTGCGCAGAGATTGCGCTGCTGCCGCCCATTATAACAACATTTTTGCACCCTGCCGATTTAAGATAATCAGCAATCCAAGTGCTTTGATATTCCACAAGTATGATGGGAGCATCCAGCTTATACGCAATTGGAGTGGCGCAGAGTGCGTCTGCAAATACATTTCCGCTGGCCAGAACTATGTTCTCGGAACGCTCACCCCAGCCGTTTTTAAATATCTCCTTTGAGGTCTCATAGCGGTTAGCACCGCTAAAACGCTTAACAACAGCCATACCCGCAGCAGGCGGCTTAACAGTAACAGTTATTACTGCTGTAAGGCCGTTAACGCTCTTAGCCGTTACAGTTGCAGTGCCTGATTTGTTGGCAATTATTGTATCACCTGCAAGAGAGGCCACATTTGCATTGCTTGTACTCCAGGTTAAGGCCTTGGAATCTGTGGTATCTGAAGGTGTAAAGGCAACCTGAGGCGTAAAGGCACGCCCCTCGTATACAGAGACAGAGGTGGGGCTTATGCTTATACCTGTAAGCGGCTTTTTAAGCTTTAGCCCGTAGGTTTTAGCTATAGCGGTTGCGTCTGCTATGCCAAACTTTTGCATGGTGGCCTCGCTGCTTATATATTTGGAATCAGAGGAATCCATGTAGCAGTGCTCTACAAGTATAGAATACTGGCCGCAGGCTGTGCTCCAGCGTATAAACTTGTAGTAATCCAGCCATGTTTCATCCGATTTCTTCCTTATTTTAACGCCGCCGTTTTTTACCCCTATTTTTGCTATTTCGCTTAGCACATTATTGGCTAAAGCAGTGGGAGCAAAGCGGGAGTTTTGAGATATGTAGCACTCTGCGCCCGTTCCGCCTCCTGCGTTAAAATGCTGAGAGAAGTAAATATCTGCATGATTTTCAAAGGCAAGGTTAAATCTATCATCCAGCATTACCTGTGCATCTGAGGTTCTGCCCATTAAAATACGCACATTTGCATAACGCTCAAGCTCCTGCTTGGTGTAGTTTGCAACCTTTAGATTTATTACACTCTCCTTAACCCCCAGCTTGGAGTTAACCGCACCTGAATCTGTGCCGCCGTGCCCTGGGTCAAGCAGCACTGTGATAATACCGGTGTTGTTAACAAAGCTTGTTGCAGTAATGTTTTTAAGCGAGGACTCCGGTATGTAACCGCTGTTAAGCTTAACCCAGCCATTTGGAAGCCTGTAGGTTATATGAATCTTCTCTCCGTTTTTAAGGCTGCCTATAACAGCCCCATTTACAGAGGGTATGCTGTATATGCTCTGTGCTTTAGTTAAAGTGCCGTCAGAATTGCAGGGGATTTTGCCTGTATCCACACCCACGTTTGAAAGAGCCTTGGGTGTTGTAAGCTTAGAGCTTGGAATAAAGGCATAATCTGAGCCGTAGGTTATTTTATACCAGCCTGTGGTTTTGCCTACTATATTAACTGTGTTATAAGTAAGTAAGGTGCCTGCTGTAAGCTTTTCTACCTTTGCATGTCTGTAAATATCTGAACCGCTGTTAAGGGAAGCCGTAGCAAAATAAGGGGTAGTTCCGTCAACAGGCAGGTCGTTTGAGGCCGCCGAGCTCCCAATAGCAGGAACGGCACTAAGCAGCAGAGCAAGAACTAGGAAAAGCGGTAGGATATATTTTTTCATGTGTGAATCTCCATTTGAGTATCTCTATTAACCTCGTTCGGTTCGTAGGGGCAGACCTATGTGTCTGCCCGTGTTTTTCACGAATCATGCCCAAAGACGGGAAATTTTACGTCAATCTGGGCAGACACATAGGTCTGCCCCTACAGGTTTTTTAAGCTACCCATTTAAATTTAATTTACTCGGACACTGTTGCGCTTGAGGCACTGGCAGCTGTTGATTCAGGTGCAGGCGGAAGCAAATCATCTCCTGTGTATTTTGCGGCAATAGGCAAAACCAGCAGCCTAAGGCCTGCATTATCATGCATAAAATAGGCAACCATATGGTCGTTCTCATAGACATTCTGATAGCCAAGGGGCAGATATTCCGCAAGGCGCAGCTTAGTTATAGCCTCCTTAAGCTGGTCTTCGTTAGAGAGGTAGGTGGCCAGCATAATTTTAGCGTATGAGCCAAATAGCACAATGCTCTCACTGTCGTCCAGCCCTTCATTAAGCAGGGCTATTGTGGTATTTTGAATCTTGTTTGTCTCCGGTGTAGTGTATGCTATAAAGCACACAAAATCATTAAAGCCGTGAACAGAAAAGTTGCTTTTCTCGTTTACTACATCAGAGGCGTCAAGCTCACCTATGCCTGTTAGAGTATCGCCGCAGGATTCATTAAACTGTTTAACATACTCCACAGCAGTAAATGGAAATTCAGGCAAGCCTGCCTCCTTTTTAGCATCCTTTTTACAGGCGCAAAGCCCGATGATAAGTAACAATGCGCACACAATAGAGATCATTCGCTTCATATAGCACCGTCCAAAATTTATTTATTAATGCTTTTAATTATACTATGCTTAAGTGAAATGTGCAAGAGTGGATTAATTAAAGTAAATAACCTTTTTAACATGAGCCTTTTCAGTATATTCCTGCACCGCCGAGCCATATCTGCTTATTAGCAATATAGGCGCATTTGCTTTTCTTGCTTCTGGCACAGCCCTTATTACGTCAATCAAGCCGCTGCCCTTTACAATTATAAGATTTTCAGTTTGCTGCCCTCTGCCCTGATTAACCATATCCCGTGGCAGCTTGGGCAAGTTATTGTAAATCTGCCTGGTTATAGGCAAATCCTTTAAATTAGCCTTAACCCTAACCAATACAGAGGCTGTTAAGCCCTTGACATGCTTTATTGTTATAATCGCCTCTCCCTCAGATTTTGCAACTATGCGCCCGTCAAAAACATCTACAGAGGCTGGGTCGCTGGAGCTCCATTTAAGCTCCTTTGTCTCTGTGGTATCCTCAGGATTAAAAAGCGGCTGCAGGCTTATATTATGCCCCTCGGGCATAATGATTTCATCCTTTTCAAAGCCTATGCTCACAAGGGGACGCTTGATTCTAAGCCCGTAGGTTTTTGCAATAGCAGTTGCGTCCGCTATGCCTATTCTTTTGAGCGAGGCCTCGCTGACAATATATTTGGAATCGGCAGAATCCATGTAGCAGTGCTCAACCAGCATTGCATTTATGCCGCTGGCTGCCGCCCACCTTATAAACTTGTAGTAATCAAGCTTGGGTGCGCCCTCCATGTCCCTTGTGCGTATGCCTCCCTTGGCAATGCCCAGCTTGTTTAATTCATCAATCACATTTGCAGCAAGAGTGCGGGGCGCAAAGCGTTCCTCCTTTGAGACATACATCTCTGCACCGCGGCCGCCTCCGGCGTTAAAGTGCTGGCAGAAGTAAATATCTGCATGATTTTCAAAGGCAAGCTTAAATCTATCCTCCATCATAACCAGCTTATCCTCGGTTCTGGCCATGATAACATTGACATCTGCGTAACGCTCAAGCTCCTCCTTGGTGTAGCGTGCAACCTTGAGGTTTATATCGCTCTCCCGTATTTTTAAATCATCATTTACAGCACCGGAATCCACACCGCCGTGGCCTGCGTCCAGCAGCACGGTAATTGTGCCTGTATCGTTAACAAAATCTGAGGCGATAAGGTTCTTTACTGAGGCCTCGGGAATATATCCCTCCTCAAGCTTAAACCAGCCGTTAGGCAGTCTGTAGGTAAGGTGGACAGACTCCCCCTTGTTAAGAGAGGCCAAGACCTCGCCGTTTACAGAGGGCGCATCAAACACATCCTGAGCGGCTGTGAGCGTGCCATTGGAGTTGCAGGGGAGCTTACCCTCATCAATATCAGGTTTTTTAATAACATTGGTTATTGTTATTCTTTCGCCCTGAATAAAGAGGTAATCAGTGCCGTATGTAACCTTATACCAGTTATTCTCTGCCTTGCCCACTATATTAATAGTATTTTCGCTTAAAAATGAGCCCGCCAAAAAGTCCTCAACCTGTGGATGTTGATATAGGTCAGCGTTTTTTGCAAGCATTACAGCCCTTGCAAAATAAGGGGTTGTGCCGTCTGTGGGCGGGTCGGCCTTAACAGCCTCCGCATTTACAATAGGCATAGCATTTATTAAAAGGATTATGCATAAAAGTGCTGAGATAAGTTTTTTCACAATCAAACTCCCTTGTTTGAAGAGCTTTTTTTAACCATTCTGCCGTTTTCAAACACATATTCAGGCTCATTAGCTTCAGCCTTTTCGTCGGGCTTCTTCTTCGCTGCTTCGGCTTTCTTTTTTTCGGCCTCCTGAGGGGCTATAAGCAGCTCTTCAATTTTAGGCCAAACAGCAAAGTTATTAATAAATGAAAAGCCTGAAAAATAGATTAACACAAGGAAGACTATCATAACACCGCCAAAGATAGGCGTTTCGACTAATTCAAGACCGTATAGAATTAAAAAGCCTGAAAAAATAACAGCAATAGCCATAATTAAATTTTTGCCAAAGTTTGCAATAGAGAATATAAGGGAATTCTTTAATATATCCTTTATTTTTAAATCAAAGGTTACTGTCATAAGATAGCAATAAAACTGTATAAACAAAAAGAGCAGACACAGGCTTAAAACAAGCATAACCAGCACAAAAAAGATGGTGTTATCCTTGGCTTTATCCCACACAAAGGGCAGAGCCACGCTTATTACAGCAATGAATATGTAATCCAAAATGCCTAAAATCAGTGCTTGCATCCAATTCTTCTTTATGGCATCTTTAAAATCGGCAAACAGGAACACAGTAGCATCCTGTGTAACCTTGCGTGTGATAAGGGTTACTCCGCACAGGGGAATGGTAAGGGGGATTAATATAATAAGCGATAGCTGCAGCTGACCTGTTTTTGAATAAATAAAAAGAAAAGCCGCACCCAGTGCCATTGCGATAATTGCAAAAAAGATATTAAGCCCCACAAGCAGCCAAAATTTTTCAATAAAACGTTCAACAAAAACAACTATCCTGCTTTTTGGCGGAGCGTTTTTATCTATCCCCTTGCCTGGTTTGTTGTAGTTCCCCCCAAGTTTAAATGATGGCATTGTTTTGTTCTCCTTTTTTTATAAAATTCTATTTTTAAAATACAAATAAATACTCATGCGCCAGTAATAAAAAGTTGTATTTAATGCTGTTGCAGCACTTCTCTTATTTCAATATTACTCCCATAATTTAGTGTATTTTCCTGGTGCTACAAATTGAACAAGCCCAATATCACGTAATTGCTGCAAAACTTGGCGCACCTTTGCTTCCCTGTTATTATTATTGGGAAATAACACACCTAATTGAGATGCTATTGCATTTGCAGTTGAAATATCAAAATCCGAATTATCTTGTGCGTCCAATGCATTAAACACAGCAAGCTTCCAACCGGTAAGATTATTCCTTATTGGTGACTTATCATTATCAAGCTTTAACCTGAGCTTGGGATATTGCAATTTTTGATGTATAGGTATGGAAGATAAAATTTTTTCTATTTCTTTAATATGTTCGATATTTATTTTTCCCGTTTGATTGTCTGAAACAAGACCTTTATAAGACGCTGTTGCTGATTTTAATATTGTAGATTCATCTGTGACTATACCATATTCATAATTGCGTTCAAAGCCGTTTGATGTCAGGTTTGCAGAAGTAATGTAGCATTTCATATCATCAAAAATATAAATTTTTGCATGAAGGTTACTAACATTATATATACAATTTCCACTTTTCAAAAGAGATTGCAGCACGCTGCAATCTGAAGCTTTGCGGTGAAAACTCTCTATGCTGATTTTTGTAACCAGCGTGACGGACACATCTGGCCTTTTATAGGAAAGTATATCGTTAATAACATCTTGTTTGACAAATGGAGCACATAGTGATATGCTTTTTTTCGCATTAGCACAGTATGACATAAAATCCTTGCGAAACGGATTAGATATTGTTTTCAGCATAATATTTAGCTTATCCTTTCCGTTACTCTAGCTGCATTTTTTTATTTATGCTTCTTGGTATTTTGGGCGTGCAGTTTGCTGCACGCCTTTAACCTTACTATTATTTACTGCTTAACCACCGAAAGTGCAACATTATCGGTATCCAGAGTTGCCTCCAGCCTTGCTGTTACATCCTCTAGGGTGATATGTGCAGCGGCCTCCAGATTGCCGTAAAAATCTCTGCCTGCAAAATAATCTGAGACAAGATTGTTTGCAACGCTCTCGGCAGTGCTAAGCTCGCCCACATAGCGGCCGTATATAAACCTGCGTGCGGCCTCAAATTCGCCCGGGTCTATGCCGTTAAAGCGCAGCTCGTTAATATAATCTATAATGGTATCCTTAACAGTTTCAGGCTCTTTTGATTCCGCTGAGAATATCTCAGCCGCATAAAGCGGCCCTTCAAAGAACTCCGCACCAAAGGAATCATTAATCAAGCCGGCCTCGTCCAGCTGTGCATAAAGGCTGGAGGCCTTGCCGCAAATTAGCTCAAGGAGTATCTCTGTGGCAACTGTTTCAAGGCTGCTTGCCCTTTTGCCCCCTGTTTGCTCTTTAAAGCCCAGCATAAAAATAGGCACTGCAACGGGGAAGCTCTGCTCTATATACGCCTTGCCCACAGCCTCCGGCTCTTCGGGGAAGCAGCGTTTAATGTTGTTGGGCACAGAGGTTTTAAGCAGCTTATCGGCAATTTTAAGCACATCCTCAGGCTTAACCTTACCCGCTACCACCAAAACCATGTTGTTAAGATTATAAAAAGTATTATAGCATTTATACAATAGCTCATCGTCTATTTTTGAGATAGACTCCACCGTACCCGCAATATCCACCCTTACGGGGTGCTTGGGATACAGTGCGCTTAGCAGATTAAAATACACACGCCATTCGGGGGAATCGTCGTACATTCTTATTTCCTGCCCTATTATGCCCTGCTCCTTTTCAACTGTCTCCTTTGTGAAGTAGGGTGACTGCACAAAATCCAGCAGGATTTCAAGGGATTCCTCCAGCTTATCAGAGCAGGAGAATAGATAGCAGGTTTTATCAAAGGAGGTGTATGCATTTGCGCTTGCGCCTGTTTTTGCATAGCGGGCAAAGGCGTCACAGTCCTCATTTTCAAAGAGCTTGTGCTCAAGAAAATGAGCTATACCTGCGGGAACTCTGCTAAATTCAAGCTCCTTTGCCGACTTAAAGCAATCGTCAATTGAGCCGTATTTTGTGCCGAATATGGCAAAGGAAGAGCTGTAACCCTCTATAGGAGCTACCAGAATTTTAAGCCCTGATGGGTGGCTCATACTAAATACTGTCTCGCCTGTGCGGTTGTTTATTATTCTTGAAAATCCCATAGCTTAAGCCTCCATTCCTGTTAATAGATACACTGTATCCAATACCATTTTATTTGCTGCTTTGATTATATCTTCCCTGCTTACAGAGTTGGACTCAGCGGCTACCTCCTCGGGGCTGCGCAGAGTGGGCTCTGCAATTTGGCTCAAATACCAGCTCTCAAGGCTTCCTATAGAATCCCTGGCCGAGAGCAGAGCATTTGTAAACGAGAGCTTAGCTGATTCCATCTCACTCTCTTCAAAGCTGCCCTCCTGTATCTCCTCCAGCTGCTTCATAACCTCTTTCCAGGCCTTCTCCATATTTTGCTCTTCAAGGCCGCTCTCAACGGTTAAAATGCCCTTGAGCTTCTCGTAATTTGATGAACAATAGTAGCACAGACTAAGCTTTTCTCTAACATTAAGGAAGAGCCTTGAATGGGGAGTGCCTCCCAGCAAAACGCCCATAAGCCTTGCGGCGGCAGCCTCTGCGCTTTCTGGGGCTATACCTGAGCGAAAGCCCGCAACAAGCTTTGCCTGCTGCACGTCTATGCGCTCCACCTCACGCTTAACCTCCTCTGCCGCACCCTTTGCATAGGATACATTGGGCTTTTCGTAATCCCTTTTTATGCCCTTGAAGTTAAGATTAAACTCGGCGGCTATGGGCTCGGGGTCTGCGCCGCCTGTTATGATAAGAACGATTTGTGCTCTTTTTAATATATTCTGCCAAGCCTCTGTAACCGTTTTTGCGTCCAGAGCCTCCACAGCCTCTACACTGCCCAAGGGATTTATGCCATAGGGCTCGTCCTTGCATATTATCTCTAAGGCTCTGTTTTTGGCATATTTGCGTTTATCGTTTATCTCAGATTCAATATATTCCTTTAACTGCCGCTTTTCTATCTCTACGTCCTTTTCACGGAAGCAGCCATCCTCAAGCACAGGCTCAAACAGCATAGAGCCAAGGAGCTTTGCGCACTCTCGTGTAACGCTCTCGCCCCCAAGGGCAAATCTATCGTCTATGGCGGAGATAGTAAGAGTTAAAAGCTGATTATCCCCAAGCTTGCGCACATTTGCCCTAATAACAGCACCATAGAGCAGAGCCAGCTTTTGGTTAAGTGCTGTAAAGCTGGGGTAAGCCCTGCACGCCCTTTTAAGGATATACGGCACTAGGGCATTAACGGCGGCTGTCTCCTCTTTAAGGGGCAGTTGTATTGCAGCTGTTATTCTGCCCGACTTCCTGTTTGTGTCTCTAATGCTGATATAGCTTAAGCCCTCAGTTTTGGCCTCTAAGCTAAGATGATTGCTTTTTACGGTTTCGAACATTCTCATCAACTCCTATTCATCTTTAATTATACCACATTTTTACGAATTAGACAACCTATAAATTATTAAATCTCACGACAAATGCATGAATGTGATTTTGTGATTTTGCACTTTGTAGGGGACGATGTCCACATCGTCCCGTAAATACCTGCGAATTTCGGAAAAACGGGATGATGTGGACATCATCCCCTACATTTTTTGTGTGCTTTATAAATTCATGCGTTTGGCGTGTATTAAATCTCTAATGTGTGTGATTTTCCGTCTAAGGGTATTTTAAGCTTTTCCTTTTGTGGCTTAGCTGTTAAAACTACACTTATATTTGTACCCTTTAGCTTAAGCTCTAATTTTGTACCTGCAAGCTCCCTTGGGATTTTTGGCTTAAATTCTATGCTTTCTCCCCTTATATTCACGCCCAGAAGCTCCTGCACTATGGCTCTGTAATACCAGCCCGCAGCCCCTGTATACTGCGTCCATCCGGCTCGGCCCTCAAGCCCCGGGTAGGCATAAATGTCCGCTGCAAGGGCGTAGGGCTCTGCTTGATACACCTCTGCCCTGTGGCTCTGGGGCAGCAGCAGCTGAATAAGCCTGTAGGCCTGAGGCAGTCCGCTGCTAAGTGCTGCAATTGCCAGCCAGATTGCCGCATGGGTGTACTGCCCGCCGTTCTCTCTTAGTCCCGGGTTATAGGCAGCTATATACCCAGGCTGCTCGTGGCCGTCAAAGGGTGGGTCAAACAGCTTGATTACACCGTGCTCCCAGTCTACAAGCTGTGCAATGGCACTTGAGAGTGCACTGTGCGCCCTCTCTTTATTAGGCATATCCGCCAGCACAGAAAAGCTCTGTGGCAGTGAATCTATCCGGCACTCACGGTTTTTAGAGCTGCCCATAGGCCTGCCATTATCATAGAACGCCCGCAAGTACCAAGAGCCGTCCCAGCAGTGTTCATCTATCAAGGCCTTTAGCTTTACTGCATATTCTTGAAGCTCTGTGCCCTCTTCACTGCTTGAATAGCAGCTGAATCTCTCCAGCACCAAGGCAAGGAACATGCCCAGCCAGACGCTCTCGCCACGGCCTCCTGTGCCCACAAGATTCATGCCGTCGTTCCAGTCGCCGTTGCCCATTAGAGGCAAGCCGTGCTCACCTGTGCGCTGCATACCGTATTTTAGAGCACGCAGGCAGTGCTCACGTATGCTCGCCCTCTCCCTGCTCTGTGTGGGAGAGATATACTTTTCGTGCTCCTCACCCAAGGCCTCGCCCTCTATAAAGGGCACCTGAGCCTCTAAAATTGACACATCTCCCGTGCTTTTGATATATTCGCAAACCGTGTAGGGCAGCCAGAGATAATCGTCTGAGCATAGAGTTCGCACACCCTTTAGGCCGCCGCCTGATTTAGGCAGAGCGTGCCACCAGTGCAGCACATCCCCCTCCTTAAACTGCTTTGCGGCCGCCCGCAGAATGTGCCTGCGTGTCCTCTCAGGGCAGTGATACAACAGTGCGCAGCTATCCTGTAATTGGTCACGGAAGCCCCAAGCACCGCCGCATTGATAAAAGCCGGAACGGCCGAGGAATCTTGAATTGATAAACTGCTGAGGCAGCCAGGTGTTAACCATATCGTCCAGCTTGCCATCGGGAGTTTTAATGCTTATAAGCTCTGCAATGGGCTGTTTAGGCTGTAAATCAAGCTCTGCCAGCTTCATGGCCGCCTGCTCATTTGCCGCCCATGCCAGTGTGTAGCGAATATGCTTTTCCTCATTAGGGGCAAGCTTTATATCGTTGTAAATTGCGCCGCAAACATCGTGCAAGGGCGCAAGCATAAGCTCATCCCAGCGGCCGCTCCAAAAGGCCTCACGTGAGCAAGTACAGCGGCTCTCCTCTGAGGATTTCATAAGCATAACCCCGGGCACAGCCGTGTTAAAGGCATTGCGAAAAATCAAATTACCCTGCTCCCACTTGGAGGCCAAGTGCCGCTGCTCATTTGAGCGGTTAACACCTAAAACAGGCTCGGTGTAATATACCAGAGTTCCGCTTGCAGGGCTTGTACCTGTGTTCTTGAGTGTAATGTCACAGTACTTTACACAGCCCTTTTCGGCTATGGTGATTTCCGTTTTGCTCTGTATGCGCCCCAACTCGCCAAAAAACTCCGCCTTGTTGCTGTTAAACACAGTGTGCGCCCCCTCTGTAAGGCTGCTTATGCAGCCCTCCTGCCTAAACAGGAGCAGCTCGCCGCCGTTATCAGAGCGGGTGTCGTTATACCATGGGGTCAGCTTATTTTCACGGGCGTTAACCGCCCAGCTAAAGCCCAGACCGCAGTCTGAAATAAGCGTGCCAAAGGCATCGTTTGCAAGCACAATGCACCATGGGAGCTTGGGCTTTTCTTTTATTTCAACTGCATTGCGGCCTGATTTTTTGCTAAAAATCAGGGGCTTTGCAGGCTGTATTTTAATGGGCGAATAATGCCCCGCCTTAGAGCGTTTCTCGGTTATATTAACAGGCATACGATAGCAGGCAGAGGCTCGCAGCACCTCAAGGATATTAGCATCTAAGCGGCTTAAATCAACACAGTGCACGCCGCCCCTTAGCCCCAAGAGCCTCTCACTGTCGTAAAGCGAAAGTGCTTTACGCAGCTTGCTGAGCTGCTCTTGCAGGTAGTCCCCCCCGTTTTTAAGGGTAAAGACTAAATCGGAGCTAATGCCGCAGGCTCGCAGGTGGCTGTGTATGTGTATGCACAGCTCTGCCCGCAGCATGTCCTCTTCCTTTTCCAGCTCGGTTAAAATTATGGGGAAGTCCCCTGAAATCCCCGCCGCCCACAGTGCCTGCACACCCTGAATGTTACTGCGCACTGCGCTGAGCAAATCGGCGTCCCTGCTGCCTCCGAATAGCACCGAGGAGAGTATCTCAGGCGCAAGGCGGTTTTCAAGGCCAAGGCCGTCAAATGGCGAGACTGCGCCGTTTTTGCCCTTTTTTGCCTTTGCCTCCGCCAAAATGCGCAAGGCCTCGTGCCTTGTGCTGGCGGCACAGAGCCATACCTTAACCTCAAACTCCTCCTTGGCGGCAAGCTTTAATGCAAATTTAACGGCAAAGCAGGGGTCAGGTATGCCCGTGCCCTCCTTAAATTCCTTATCAAAGGCATTTTCAAGGGAGAATATACCCGCCGAACGCTCCAAAACCCTCTCTCTTGAGGTGTCGTATTTAAAATTAGAGGAGGAGAGCCCCACAGCCAAAAATACAGGCTGCTCGTTGCTTCTGGGGCGTTTTTCAAAGATGATGGCATTGGCGGCCTCATCATAACAAGGTTCTATAAATAGCTTTGCAAAGGCAGGATGAGCAAAAAAGCTGCGCCGCTCTGCAAGAGCGGGCTCAAGATATAAGAGCAGCTGAGGCTGCTGCGCCTTTGTGCTGCTGTTTTTAACTATAATGCGCCTCTCCTCACAAGAGAGAGTTGGGTGCACAGAGGCCTTCATTATGCCCTCTATGCCGCATTGATTGGCATAATAGGCCACATAATCGGGTGCGAATTCTGTTCTTCTTTGCACATCACTGTTATAATCGGGGGCAGCTGTGATAGAAAAGCTCTCCCCCTTGTTGCCTATCAGGGCAAAAAAGCCCTCGGGGCGGCGGAGTATATCATCTGAGCTTACATTTACATCTATATTGCGGAAGCTTGACTGTGAGACACCTGTATCTGCCGCCGCAAGAGTCCACTCACCGTTGCTTAGCAAATGGAGCTTTGGCTCGCTTGGCTCAGGCTTGTTAACGCCCTCCACCTGCCTTGGCTTGTGGCCTGGCTTTTCGGGCACCTCCCTGCGAATCTCATCCTCAAACACTATAGCTCCGCTGGGTACACGCTCCTCCAGCAGCTCGCTGGCGGCGTGCATCTCCTTATCCCGCATAAAGCGAGCTTGTATTATATTATCAAACATGGTGTTTGCACAGGCTATTATGCTCATGCCCACATGGTGCGCCATGTAGCTGCGCACGGGAGCATAGGGCCGATTCCCCCTGCGTGAGGGCGTGTAATCGGCGGCCTCATAAAAGCCACAGCGGCCTGTCATGCCCTCACGCTCCAGCCTGTTAAGGTTATCCATAGAAGCCTCAGGCGCAAAGGGCAGCAGCAAAAAGGAGGAGTAGGGCGAGATAACCAAATCGTCGTCCAAGCCCCTTTTTAAGCCCAGCTTTTGCACACCGTGCGCCTTATATTGATAGTTAAGCTCGCCGTCAAAGGCGTAAAAGCCGCTTTCAGATATGCCCCAGGGCACGCCCCAGAGCTCGCCCCTGCGCTGCTGGCAATGCTGTGCAAACAGCAGGGATTCATAAGAGAGCGAGCCCTCATACACAGGCAAAAACAGCTGAGGCATATAGTATTCAAACATAGTGCCTGTCCAGGACACAGCACCCAGATGTCCGTTCTTGCGGGCAAGCAGACGGCCTAAAGCCCCCCAGTGCTTGCGTGGCACTTGCTTTTTAGCCACTGCGTAGTAGCTCATACCCCTTGCCTCACTCATTAGCAAATCATAAAAGGAGTTGGAGAGGCTGCCGCTCTCACAGTCGTAGCCTATGTGGAAGAGCTTACGGCTTGAGTTGTAGAAGGGCGCAAGGTCTATATCATTCAGGATTTCCTCGGCTGTAGCGGCAAGAGAATCCAAGCCCAGCTCCTTTAAGCCCTCCTTAAGAGCCACCATTGCAACGGCAAAATTGCCCGAATCCACAGCCGAGACATAGGCGGGTGTAAGAATGCTTAAGTTCCTTGTGTTGTACCAGTTGTAGAGGTTGCCGTTCCATTTTGGCAGAGCCTTTATTGTATCCAGCGTCTGCCCTATGCGGTGTGCAAGCTCGGCCTTTTCAATAAAGCCAAAGTCCTTTGCCACCAGCACAGAGATTAGATACAGCCCTATATTTGTAGGGGAGGTTCTGTGCGCAATACGGCTTACAGGTGCCTCCTGCACATTGTCGGGGGGCAGATGGTGCTCTGCGGCATTGCAGTATTCCTCATAGAAATGCCACATAGCCGCCGCCCAAGAGTATATGCGTTCCTTTTCAACAGCACCAAAGGCGGGAGCTAGGCCGCTGTTCTCTTTTGAGAGCACAGTATAAACCAAAATGCAGCATATAAACACACAGCCGCTAAGGCGGTGTATCCACGTAGTGCCCATGCCGAACATCAAAACGCCTATTAAAACGGGCGGTAAGAGTGCCTTTGCCATGGCGGAGGCAGGGCTTTTTTTGTCTGAATCCGCCGCCGTCGTCCATTCCAGCAGGTTCTTTTTTGAAAATAACTGCCTCCACGCAGAACGAAAGATGGCATCTGTTGCCATTACAGCCCATGCGGGCAGGAGTATCCACGCAACAAGGCCTCTGGCCACTCCCGCACGGGTATCGCTCATAACAGAGGAGTAGTACCTGCGCCTGAGCATGTCTGTTCCTCCGGCCATAGCGGAGTGCAAAGCCGCAAACCAGCCCGGGGCGGTAACACTGAATATGGCAATTACAGCCAACACAGCGGCTGTAAATCCAGAATAAAAGGCCGAGCACACAAGCAGAATAAGCGCAATTGGCTCAATAAGCGAACGGCGCAGGTTATCAAAAAGCTGATAGCGGCCTATCTTGCTAAGCTTATCCTTTTTAAACGCCCAGCGCAGATTTTGCCAGTCCCCCCTAATCCAGCGGTGCTGGCGGCTAAGCCAGGCAGAGGCTCTGCTAGGGACGCCGTCTATCATCTCCACATCTGAGAGGTAGCCCGTGCGCAGTATGCCGCCCTCCAGTATATCGTGGCTTAGCACGCACTCCTCCGGAAAGGCCTTGTCCATAAGGGCATAAAAGGCCTCTACATTGATAACTCCCTTGCCGGAGAATATCCCGCTGCCGAAGAAGTCCTGATACACATCGCCGCACACACCCCCATAGGGGCTTACTCCTCTTACCCCCGACATAATACGGGAGAAGGCCGTGCGCCCTGCAGAGGTTAAATCTGTGCCTATTTTGGGCGAAAGTATGCCATAGCCCTTAAGCACCCTGCCTGATTTTGCATCAATGACAGGCCTGTTAAGGGGATGTATTGCGGCTGCAATCAATTCGGCAGAGCTGCCCATAAGCAGGCGGGTATCGGCATCCAGAGCTATAATGTGCTTTATTTGCCTTAGCTTTTCCATATCCCCCTCAAAGGCGGCAAGGCGCAGCCTTCTGCCCTTAATAAGGCGCACAAGCTCTGTAATTGCACCCCTTTTGCGCTCCCAGCCTGAATAGGTATTCTGTGTTTTGGAGTAGCTTCGCTCTCTTACAATAAGAAAGAAGCGTTTGCCGTACTTTTCATTTAGCTTGGAGATTTCACGCACAGCAGCGTTTAATGCAGACCTATCCTCAGGCACAGTGGGGGTTTTTGCGCCCTTAAAATCGGCCAGAATGCCGAACATGATGTTCCCCTTACCGTTGGTTATATAGAGGTTTTCAAGGCGTGAGGAGAGCTCCCCCGCCTTTTGTGCAGAGGGTAAAAGGTTAGAGACCACAACGGCGGTAGGTTCGTTTTCAGGTATCTCGCCATTAAGCTCCATGCGTGTTAGAATGCGAGGCTCTACCCTTGGCTGAAACAGGCTGATTAATGGCCGCAGAGCCTCCCATAACGCAAGCCACATAATAGGAAGCAGCGGCCAAGCCCTCAGCCAGAGGCACAGCAGCACGGTAGCTAAAGCCGGAATAAGGCACTGCGCAAGCAAAAATCCTGCGCCCTTACCCTTTGAGGACTTAAGCTCAGCTTCATCCTCCAGCAGGTAAAAGCCCACATGACGCTCACGCTCCGCCTTGGCCTTTGAGGCCCTTTTCACAAGCTCCTTAGCCAGAGCCTCCTCTGTTGACCTGCGTTTTTTGGCAAGCTTTGCAAGCTTTTCCCTATATTTTGCCCGTGAAGGCCTATCCATAAGGGGATAAACCCCTGCTGGGTCGCCCCTGAAGATGGTGTCAACTGCGTTGTATTCCTCGCATATGCTCTCAAAATCAAACTCACTTAAGCCCCTTAAGGAGCGTATGGAATTACCCAGTGCGTTGGAATCACTCTTCCCCTGCAAAGCCTTGCAGGCGTTGGAGATGAGCACGGCACGCAGCAGCCAGGGCAGCAAATCCAGCTCTGCGGTGCAAAGCGGCCTTTTGCGGCTCTCTTCATTTAATATATTGCGGGCATCCTCTTGAAATAGCTCGCCTGTCTCTAAATCTGCCCTTTCAAATATAGCTGTAAAAAGGCAGGGAACGCCGCCCTTGCAGGGGACATCCGCAGCCTTATCCAGTATACGGATAACCATGCGCCCCTCACGCTCCAGCATGTAAAAGTTATCGCTGAGCCAGCCGGCCTGAGTGCTCCCCGCCCCTGCCAGCCTGCGGTATTCCCGCCGCAGAGCCTCAAGCTCCTTGGCCGTGCGTGAAGAGAGCCTCTCGGGTTTTTCGCTTGTTATATTCAACGGTTTAGGCATAAATTAGCACAATCCTTTCAGCTTGCTAAACTTTAGTTAGTATTGGCTATTTTTGTGGAAATATCCTAAAGGTTGATATTGAATATCCATGGGATTTCTTGCAATTTTTTGCCAAAAAGCTCTTGAATTTATGAAGAAATTGTGATAAAATTTAAAACAGATTGAAAATGAGGTGATTCCAATGGTTTTTTAATATTGTATTTTATAATTAATCTTTACTTGAAAATGAGAGGATGTACTATTAATGAAAAAGATATTATCAACATTCAGCATTGCACTAATTCTATGCATTATATTAAGCTTGGCTTCTGTTCCCGCTTTTGGTGTTGCAGCCAAGGATACATACATAGGCGAATCCGCTTCTGCTGTTGAGCAGGAGGGCTCTCAGCCCTTATTTAACAGGGGCATTTACGGCTCAGTTAATGTAAAGGTTACAGAGGCATATGCTGAGGCATGGAAGGTGCTTGATTTAGTTAACACCGAAAGAGCCAAGGTTGGTGCTCCCAAGCTTACCATGAACAGCAGGCTTTTAACAGCTGCTATGCAAAGAGCCGCCGAAACAACTATATATTTTAGCCACACAAGGCCGGACGGAAGCTCGTGCTTTAACATAACATCATGGAGCTCCGCTGCCGGTGAGAACATTGCCGCAGGACAGAGGAATGCCGCTGAGGTTATGAAGTCATGGATGAACTCTTCTGGGCACAAGGCAAACATACTTAATGCAAAGTTTAGTTCTATTGGTATAGGTGCAGTTTATCACAATGGAACTTACTATTGGGCACAGTTCTTTGACGGCGGTTCATCCTCGTCTGCTGCTAAAAGTACTTCAAGTCCAACGGTTACACACACTATTCCTGTACTTGATAAATTTTTAGATGTATACGGCACAACAACATCTGTTACAGTAAATGAAGGAGCAGGAGTTGTCCACCCCACCGTGTATAACAGGAATGTGGCGGTAGGCTGGACAGCCATTTTAGAAAACAGCAGCTTTGAATATTATTCAGCTAACGAAGTTATTGCATACGGCAGCGGCGGCAAAATTTACGGTGTTCGCCCTGGAACTGTGGTAGTTAGAGCCGGTGTAAATAACGGTCTTGAATCAGGGGTTAACTTTAATGTTACCGTTAAAGAGGTTGCTGGGAATCCAACAGGCGTCTCTGTAAGTCTGCCAAGCAATGTAATTGAAATACGTGATATAATAAAGGCAACTGCAACAGTCACGCCATCAACCGCTAAAAACAAAGCCGTTACCTGGAAGTCACTTAACACCTCTATTGCTACTGTGGATGCCTCAGGTAATGTAACAGGCGTGGGGCTTGGAACAACTCAAATAGTGGCAACCACAGTTGCCCGTAAATATGAGGCCAGCGCAACTATAACCGTTATTGAAACTCCCCTGCCCTCAAATGCAATAAGAATAAGCGGCGGCGGCAGAATTACAACGGCAATAGAGATTAGCAAAAAGGGCTGGACTTCTTCCGAAAATGTTGTGTTAACAAACAGTAGAAGCTTTGCAGACGCTCTTGCCGGCGGCTCATTGGCCTATGCGCTTGACGCACCTATACTTCTTACAGCAGGCGGCAACACATTAGAGCATGAGGTTTTAGAGGAGCTTGTAAGGCTTTCGGCCAAAAAGGTTTATATTTTAGGCGGAAGCAGCTCTGTAAGCGATTTTATTGAGCGCAGCCTTAGCTCGTATCAACCCGAAAGGCTCTCGGGCGGCAGCCGTTATGAAACTGCAGCAGCCATTGCCCAAAAGCTGGATGAGCTCAGAGGCACTCCTGCCACAGAGGTTTATATTGCAGACGGTTCAAATTTCCCCGATGCACTTGCGGTCTCTCCTGTTGCGGCACTGCGCAGTGCTCCTATCTTATTCACCTACAATGCAAAAAGTACACTAGGCAACGAAATCCATGCTGCAACCAAGAGTTATGCGGACGGATTAACAGAAGCAAAAATCACCCTTATTGGCGGCACAAGCTCAATAAGCGAGGCCGCAGCAGCTACGCTGGGTACAGAGGCTGCAAACCGTATTGCAGGCGGAAACCGCTACGATACCTCTCTTAAAATACTAGATGCAAACCGTGAGCTGTTCACAGGTAACATTGTAACCTTTGCAACAGGCCAAAACTTCCCCGATGCACTTGCAGGAAGCTCCTTTGCAGCAAAGAATCGTGCTCCGCTGGTGCTGCTTAACCACAGCAATTCAGTACTCGTCCCGGGAGTTAGAGAAGCCTTGACAGAAATGGGCGCAAGCAGCTTTTATATTTTCGGCGGCTCAAGCTCGCTCTCTAACAAGTGCGTAATTAACCATTTGCCCTAATAGTTTAATGCATATAAAAAACTCAACCCCGCTTGTTTTGCAGGCGGGGTTGAGAGTTTTTTTATAGTTTAAACGGCTGCACTTCTGCTTTTAATCTGATTTTCAAACCAGATTTCGAAGGGTTCGGTGTGGTTGGTGTATTGGTAAGCGGCTTCGATTTCGGATTTTAGTTCTTGCTGTTCTTGTAGGCTATTAGAATGAATGTACTCATCTACCTTGTGTGGCAAGGAATTCCATTTTTCTATTATTTCTTTAATTTCATCTTTAACTAAATCCGACAAATATTGTAAGTTGCTACATATTGTGTTAAGGTTAGCCTCTACTTCTTCTGTATTGTTACCAATTGATTTCTTATATATATGTAATGCTTTAGCAAAAAACTCAATTGCTTTATCATTTTCCTTTTCAGAAGATTTATTAGTGCTTAAATCTCTATAGCAAAATGCTATAGAATAATATAAATATCCAAATCTGGAGTCATTTGAAGATATTTTTCCTTCAATAAAATTCAGTGCATCTTTATAAGCCTTTAGCGACGTCTTATATGATCCTAATTCATATAAATAATCTCCATAATGTTTTTGTAGTGCCGACCGTTCTCGTGCTTTTAGTCGCTCATTACCTAACCTATCAATTAAATTTTGAATGTGAATATCCTGCTTCTCAAGTTCTGACAATGCACTTTGACACCCATTATTTTCATAACATGAATATACAATATCATAAATATTATCTAGCTTATTTATAATTTCCTCATCTTGTTTAAATTCCTCTTCAAGAGTAGGACTTTCTGAAATATTTTTACCACTCATTACAACTTTTTCTATATTGTACACATTGGTAGTATTTACAGAATTGTCGTTATGTGTGGAATGATCGTCATAACTTATTGATATTACAAAGTGAGTTAATTCTTTTTGCTCGTTAGGAGTAATATTGCCTCTTAACTGCTTCTCATACTCTGAATAGAATTTATTTACATATTCAATAATTGCAACTTTTGTAAATTCAATTCTGTCCGTTTTCCATTTTGATGATATTTTATCCAATAACAAGATTGCTTGCTCGCAAACTTCCTGTTTTGAAACCGGTTTATGTGCGCATAAAAACAATGGCTCATATCTCAAAAAATTTGCTAAGTCACATTTTTTACTAATTTTGATTTTTCTAATCAGATTTTTCCATTCTCTTACACTAGATTTAAAAAATGAACGGTTTTCATTTTTACTGAATATTTTTTTAATCCAACCTGCTAAACTCTTTACTGCGCTATGTGTAATGTCTACTCCTAACACTTTAAGAATCTCTAATATAACGCTTGTGAATACACTCATCTACATCAACCACCATTCCTAAAATTTCACCACAATTATACCCCACATTCTCAAACTTCACAATATGTAAAAGCTATTTTGACAAAATTTGAGAAAATTCAGCAAATATATACAGGCTTTTTCACGAGATGTGTGTTAAACTTTGTCATTTGGACTTTCGCCCCATAACTTCTCAGTACTTTTTCAAGCACAAAACCCACAAGTTAAACTATACTTTTTTACTCTCCATTTTTGCAATTTGACCAAATAAGTCGCATTTTGTCCTAAAAACATAATAGTACGTACAAAGTTTATCAATTGAAGGTGAATTCTTGATTTTACCTCTGGATTTTCTTTATAAAAGCTGTTATAATTATAGCGTTAATGCGATAACGTGGATTGTTAATTTTATATCAAGCCCAGTTATCGTGAATTACCAAACCTGCTAAGGAGGAAAAATAATGCAGAAACGCATAAGCACATTGCCTTTTAAGGGTACACCCGAACAAGAGGCCAGGCTTCTGGCGGCCATTGAGGCGCACAGAGCCGACCCGGGTGCGGTTATGCCCGTTCTTCAAGAGGCACAGGAAATCTATGGATACCTGCCGGAGGAGGTTCAGCAAATAGTTGCAGAAGGGCTGAACATCTCTATGCAGGAGGTCTATGGTGTTGCAACCTTTTATTCAATGTTCACACTCACTCCAAAGGGCGAAAATCACATCTCCGTTTGCTTGGGCACAGCCTGCTATGTTAAGGGCGCAGGAGACATTATTGACAAAATCAGCCAAAGGCTGGGCATAGCTGCCGAGGAATGCACAGAGGACGGAAGGTTCTCGCTAACTGCTTGCCGCTGCATAGGTGCTTGCGGTTTGGCTCCTGTCTTAACTGTTAACGACGAGGTTTACGGACGCCTTACGGTGGACGATGTGGACACCATCCTCGCCAAATATCAAAGTTAAGCCATGCGTGAGCTTTCACTGAACATACTGGACATAGTTCAAAATTCCATTTCCGCCGGCTCTCCCATTATTACAATCAAGGTTCATGAGTCTACTCCAAAGAAAAGTATGCTTATCGAAATTCTTGACGAAGGGCGGGGAATGTCCGCCGAGCAGGTTTTAAGCGTTACCGACCCTTTCTTTACCACCCGCACCACCCGCAAGGTTGGCATGGGCGTGCCGCTGTTTAAAATGGCGGCCGAAATGACAGGCGGCAGCTTTAACATAAATTCACAGCTTGGCAGCGGAACAGGAGTTAAGGCAGAGTTTTACTCAGAGCATATTGATATGACCCCCCTGGGTGATATTAACCAAACTGTGGCAATGCTCATTAGAATGAACCCAAATATAGACTTTGTGTTCGAGCGCAGCTTAGATGAGCAGAGCTTTACACTGGATACCCGTGAGCTGCGTCAAATACTGGAGGGCGTACCCTTGGATACTCCCGACGTTATGGCGTGGATTACAGAATTTTTAGAGGAAAACGATAAAGAATTAATCGGAGGTGCTTGATAGATGAAATCTTTAGCTGAATTAAAGGCAATTAAAGAAAAGACCCAAGCCGCTGTTGGAATGAGGCAGGATAACGAGGATAAAATCCGCATTCTGGTGGGCATGGCAACCTGCGGCATAGCTGCCGGTGCAAGGCCTGTTCTGGCCGCACTTGTTGAAGAGGTTGAAAAGCGTAACCTGCACAATGTAAGCGTTTCTCAAACAGGATGTATAGGCGTTTGCCAATATGAGCCCGTAATTGAGGTTGTAGCCCCCAATGAAGAAAAGGTAACCTATGTTAAGGTTACTGCCGAAAAGGCTGTGCGCATCATTAATGACCACATAGTAAACGGCAATGTCGTTACAGAATACACAATAGGCAGTGTTGCAAAATAAGGAGGTAAATGCATGTTTCGTTCTACCGTGCTGATTTGCGGCGGTACCGGATGTACCTCCTCAAACAGCGAAAAGCTTATAACCTTAATGCAGGCGGAGCTTGTTAGGCTTGGCCTTGAAAAAGAGGTTAATGTTATTAAAACGGGCTGTTTCGGCCTTTGCGCTCTGGGCCCTATCGTGGTTGTATACCCCGAGGGTGCTTTCTACTCCATGGTTAAGGAGGATGACATAACCGAAATAGTCGAGGAGCACTTGCTCAAGGGGCGCATAGTCCAGCGTTTGCTCTATTCCGAGACTGTTGCAGAGGATACCATTAAATCACTTAACCAAACCTCATTCTATGCAAAGCAAAAGCGAGTTGCGCTGCGTAACTGCGGCGTTATCGACCCCGAAAAGATAGATGAATACATTGCTGTAGACGGCTATGCCGCCCTTGGCAAGGCTCTTACAGAGCTTACACCGCAGCAGGTTATAGACACCGTTAAGGCCTCCGGCCTTAGGGGCAGAGGCGGCGGAGGCTTCCCCACAGGCCTTAAATGGAGCTTTGCTGCCGCCAATCAGGCCGACCAAAAATATGTAGCCTGTAACGCCGACGAGGGCGACCCGGGCGCATTTATGGACAGGTCCGTGCTTGAGGGCGACCCCCACGCAGTGCTTGAGGCTATGGCCATTGCAGGCTATGCAATAGGTGCTAACAAGGGCTATATCTATGTACGTGCAGAGTATCCAATAGCAGTTTACCGCTTGAATATAGCTATTGCTCAGGCCAGAGAATACGGCCTTTTGGGCAAGAATATCTTTGAAACAGGCTTTGATTTTGACGTTGAAATCCGTCTTGGTGCAGGCGCATTTGTCTGCGGCGAGGAGACGGCTCTGCTCAACTCAATTGAGGGCAAGAGAGGCGAACCGAGAAACCGCCCACCCTTCCCCGCAGTTAAGGGTCTTTACGGCAAGCCAACGGTGCTTAACAACGTTGAAACCTATGCAAATATTCCCCAAATTATACTTAACGGTGCTGAGTGGTTCGCAGCCATGGGCACAGAGAAGTCAAAGGGCACCAAGGTTTTTGCTCTTGGCGGCAAAATCAACAACACAGGCCTTGTAGAGGTTCCCATGGGAACTACACTGCGTGAGATTGTTGAGGAGATAGGCGGCGGCATTCCCGACGGCAAAAAGTTTAAGGCGGCCCAGACAGGCGGCCCCTCCGGCGGATGCATCCCCCCTGAGCACATGGATATAGAAATTGATTACGATAATCTTATCTCCATAGGCTCTATGATGGGTTCAGGCGGCCTTATCGTTATGGATGAGGACTCCTGCATGGTTGATATAGCCAAGTTCTTCCTTGAGTTCACCGTTGATGAATCCTGCGGAAAGTGCACCCCCTGCCGTGTCGGCACAAAGAGGCTGCATGAAATTCTTGAGCGCATTACCGCCGGACAGGGCGAGCTTGAGGATTTAGATAAGCTGGAAGCTCTGTGCTACTATATTAAAGAAAACGCACTTTGCGGCTTGGGACAAACTGCTCCTAACCCTGTGCTCTCTACTCTTAAATATTTCCGTGATGAGTATGAGGCTCATGTTGTTAATAAAAAGTGCCCCGCAGGGGTTTGCAAGAGCTTGCTGAGCTACTTTATTATAGCCGAAAAGTGCAAGGGCTGCACACTCTGCGCAAGAGTTTGCCCTGTTGGCGCAATCTCCGGCACAGTTAAAGAGCCCCATGTTATAGACCTAAACAAGTGCATTAAGTGCGGTGCTTGTATTGAAAAGTGCAAGTTCGGCGCAATCATAAAGAAGTAAGGAGTAATACCGGAATGGAAAATATTGTTAATGTAAAGATAAACGGTAAAGAATATGCCGTACCGGCAGGCTCCACTATACTTGAAGCCGCCCGTTATGCTAAAATTGATATTCCCACCCTGTGCTTCCTCAAGGATTTAAACGAGATAGCCGCCTGCCGCATTTGTGTGGTAGAGGTTAAGGGCGCACGCTCTTTGGTTGCGTCCTGTGTGTATCCTGTTAATGAGGGCATGGAGATTCAAACAAACACTCCCAAGATACGTGAATCCCGCAAAACAACACTGGAGCTTCTTCTCTCTAACCATGATAAGAAGTGCCTTTCTTGCATACGCTCAGGCAGCTGCGAGCTACAGGCTCTTTGCTATGAGTACGGAGTGGAGGATGTAGACCGCTTTAAGGGGCTTATGCAGGACTTCCCCCTAGAAATAAGCGGTGAGCACCTTGTAAGAGATAACAACAAGTGCATACTCTGCCGCCGTTGCGAGGCCGCCTGCCGTGCCCAGCATGTGGAGGTTATAGGTGCAAACGCCAGAGGCTTTGACACCCACATAGGCTGCGCCTTTGAGAAGACTCTTGCCGAGACAGCCTGCGTTGGCTGCGGACAGTGCATAGTCGCCTGTCCCACAGGCGCACTGCGTGAGCGTGACGATGTAGACGCTGTGTTTAAAGAGATTTCAAACCCCGATAAGTATGTTGTGTTCCATGCCGCCCCCTCTGTGCGTGCGGGCTTGGGTGAGGAATTCGGCCTGCCTATAGGCACAAATGTTGAGGGCAGAATGGCTGCTGCTGCAAAGCGTCTTGGCTTTGACCAAGTGTTTGACACCAACTTTGCTGCCGATTTAACTATCATGGAGGAGGCAACGGAGTTTTTGCAAAGGGTTAAAAATGGCGGCAAGCTGCCAATGATAACCTCCTGCTCTCCGGGCTGGATTAACTATGCCGAGCACTTCCACCCTGAGTTCCTTGATAATCTCTCCTCCTGCAAGAGCCCACAGCAAATGGCGGGTTCTGTTATTAAAACATGGTTTGCAGAGAAGAACAATCTTGACCCCAAGAATGTTGTTGTGGTTTCGGCCATGCCCTGTACAGCCAAAAAGGGTGAGCGTCTGCGTGACGGCCAGTCTGCCGCAGGTGTTCCCGACACAGATTATGTGCTTACAACCCGTGAGTTCTCACGCATGATTAAGCGTGCGGGCGTAGATTTTGTCAATCTGCCTGACGAGGACTTTGACCCTGCTCTGGGCGTATTTTCAGGCGCAGGCGTTATATTCGGCGCAACAGGCGGCGTTATGGAGGCTGCTCTGCGTACGGCTGCTGACGTGCTTGAGGGCAAGGATTTGTCTCAGCTTGATTATCATGCAGTGCGTGGTATAGACGGCGTTAAGGAGGCCAGCTATGAAATAGCAGGCTTAACCGTAAACGTTGCGGTTGTCTCCGGCCTTGCAAATGCAGATGCTCTGCTTAACAAGATTAACGCAGGTGAGGCAGATTATCACTTTATTGAGGTTATGTGCTGCCCGGGCGGCTGTGTAAACGGCGGCGGTCAGCCAATTAAGTCTGCAAAGGTGCGCAACACTGTGGATATTAAAACCCTGCGTGCCTCCGCTCTATATAATGAGGACAGCGGCATGAAGCTAAGAAAGTCGCACCAGAGCCCTGTTATGAAGATGCTCTATGACGAGTATTTTGGAGAGCCTGGAAGCCACAAAGCACACGAGATTTTGCACACACATTATTCTGCAAAGCCAAAGTATTGATGCATTAATAAAAGGCGGGAACGTTTTGTTCCCGCCTTTGTTATGTTATTTTTTCTGGGGTGTCTTCGGTGATGATGGCTTCGAGTGGTACTTTGGTGATTTCTTCTGGCATTTTTGTTTTTTCGTTTGTAAATGCTCGTCTCAAATTTACACCACTTGCATCAGTAAAGTCTGCGCCCTCGCAATTAGCATCACTAAAATCTGCATATTCACAGTGGGCACGCTCAAAACTTGCCTCTTCGCAGTGGGTGCACTCAAAACTCGCCCCTTCGCAGTAGGCAAACAAAAATTTCACATCTTCGCAGTGGGCAAAATTAAAACGCACATATTCGCAGTTGGCTTTAAAAAAATCTGCCCCGCTTAAATGAGTTTGCATAAAATTTGCCCAGTCTAAGTTAACTTCCTGAAAATTCGCTCCGTTTAAATTAGCTTCCTCAAAATTTGCCCAGCTTAAATTAGCTTCCCGAAAATTTGCCTCGTTTAAATTAGCTCCCTGAAAATCTGCCCAACACAAATTTGTCTTTGACAAATCAACCTCCAACTTTTTATATTTTGCCCTTAGCCTTATAATCACCTTTATAGCGTGCTCGTGGTCCTTGCCTATATTATTAACACCAGTGTAGTCTGTCTCCTCATCGGGTTCTGCCTTCCTCACCTCTTGCAGCCAGCCGCACAGCACGTCCATAACTCTTTGGCGTTCCTTGTTGTCAGGTGCATTAAATGCCAGCCTCTCTAAGGCAAGTATGCCCTGAATGCGCTTAAAAACATCCTCTGCTTCATCACCGCCTGTGGTCATAGAATCCACCGCCTCTTTAAAACGCCTGTTGGTTGCGTCTGTCTCTTTAATGCTGTGGGCACGGTAGCCAACGGCGGCTGTGCCTGCACCTGTCAAAATAGCCAGTCCAAAGGTTATTGACTGCACAGTGTGGAGAACATCCTGTGCATTGCTAACAGGGTTGTAGTAATTTATAACCAAAAACGCCGTACTTGCAAGCGTTACCGCCGTAAGAACAATAATGAGGATAGTTTTATGCATTACTTTCATTTTTGACATCACACCTTCAACAGAGTTTACGGTCACATTATAGCTTATTTTAACACAAATTGCAAGCTCCCTTTGACAAAATTACGATATTCTGATAAAATTAGACATTATGAGTTATAAATTAAACTGCAACCTCTGCCCCAAAAATTGCAATGCCCTACGCACACAAAACAGCGGCAAGGGCTTTTGCGGCATGGGGCTGAAGCCTGTTGTAGCCAGAGCTGCGCCCCACCACTGGGAAGAGCCTGTTATAAGCGGCACAAATGGCTCTGGTGCTGTGTTTTTTAGCGGGTGTACTCTGGGCTGTGTCTTCTGCCAAAATCACGAAATTTCTACACAGGGCTTTGGCAAGGCTTTGAGCTGCACCGAGCTTGCGCAGGTGTTCAAAGGCCTTGAGGCGCAGGGCGTGCACAATATCAACTTGGTTAGCGGCACACATTTTGTGCCTAGGATCATTAAAGCTCTTGAGCTTTACAGGCCGCAAATCCCCATTGTTTGGAACAGCAGCGGCTACGAAAAGTCCCAGACAATCAATGCCTTGGCTGATTATGTTGACATCTGGCTCCCCGATTTTAAATATGCCCTTTCTCCTGCTGCAATGAAGTATTCCGGCGCAGAGGACTACCCTAAAATTGCGCAAGCCGCCATAGATGCCATGCTGGAGCTCTCGCCTACTCCTATTATTGAAAATGACATAATGAAAAAGGGCGTTATAATCAGACATTTGATTCTGCCTGAAAACACCCTTAATTCTATAGAGGTTCTTAATATTGTCAATAAAAGATATAAAGGCCGAGCCCTTTTCAGCCTTATGGCGCAGTATACCCCACACGGGAATATCTCCGCCTTTCGTGAGCTTAAGCGCAAAATAACACGGCGTGAATATGATAAGCTATGCGGTGTTTTGTTTGAGCTTGGCTTAGAGGGCTTTGTGCAGGAGCTAACCGCCGCAGACGAGGGATTTATCCCCGCCTTTGACCTTAGCGGCTTATAAGCACCCAAACCACATCTAAGCCAGCAGGCCTTCAGTTAGAGGGCGCAGCCGTGGTTTCGGGAGTGCTTGCCTCGCTAACAGCTTGAGTGGTGGCGGGAGTTTCAGACGCACCCGCCTTATCCAGCGAAAAGCCGTGCATAAAGCCGTCAAACTCTGTAGAGGATATGTCTCCGCCTATAACATCGCCGTCACAAATAAGCAGGTTTGCATAGACATTCTGCTTTTCTCCCGGGTAATTGCTAACTTTATATATCCATCGTGTTGCTTTTTTGCCCTTATATTTTTCCAAATCGAAGCCCTGCTGTTTTTGCAGTTGGTTATACTGCACATAAACATTGGTAAACTCAATTGGTATTGTTACTTCCTGACTTTCTGCTGCACTGTCCTTTTTTAAATCCCAGCCAAACTGCTTAAGGAACTGCGTACGCTCAGCCTCTGTTGAGCCCTTTACCGAGTATCCCTGACTTACTAAGGCAGAGGTCTCCGCAGAGCCTGTTGGCCACAGAACATAAACAAGAGCCGCCACAAAGGCTATGATTCCTATAATAAGGATTGCAACTTCCTTTTTGGATGTCTTAATTGACCATACAAACATTTTGAATAAACACCTCCGTTTTTACTTCACTCAAGCTTATGTAAAGCGGAGGGACAATATGACTGGAGGCGTAAAGTTTGAACAAGAAAGTATTAAAAATTGACATACACGGCATGGAAAGGCAAGCGGCCAAACACAAGCTGGAAAATCTTATAAGAACAGCACCTAAGGATGTAGGCGAAATTGTGGTTGTGCACGGCTATAACTCAGGCACAGCTCTTTTGGAAATGGTGCGAGGCGAGCTGCGGCACTCAAGAATAAGCGATAAGATGATTTCTGTTGTTAACCCTGGAATAACAACCCTGTTTTTAAGGGATTAGCCGCTACTTCCTGCGAATAACTCTAATATCGCTGCCAAAGAATTTTACCACCTTGTAGTTGCCGCTTATGCGGGAGACAATGCGTTCGCCGTACTTGGCTTCCATTTCATCCAAGCTCAGGTTGGTGCTTATTATAGTGGGCTTTCTTGAAAGAAGCCTAAAATTTATAATTTGGTGCAAAACCGAAACGGTAAATTGAGTTACAAACTCTGCGCCCAAGTCGTCCAGAATGAGCAAATCGCAGTCCATTAGCAGCTTGGTTGTGTCGCTGCCGATTATTTTGCCAAACCGCTCACCCTCTACCCTGTACATGAAATCCTGAACAGAGCCGTAAACTACGCCGTAGCTCTTTTCAATAACAGCCTTTGCAATCGCAAGTGAGAGATGTGTCTTGCCCAAGCCCGTTTCGCCCAGAAATATCATGCTGGGCGAGCTAAGACTAAAGCCCTTTGCATAGCTTTTGCAGTTCTTGAGCACCTGAGCCATGGCCGTGCGTGGGGAGATTCCAAAATCCCCCTCCTCAGGGTAATATGAGGTTTTAAACTGCTCAAAGCCGGAGAGTTCAAGGGGAGTGCCTGCATTTAAGGCCTCAAAGGCCTTTTGTCTCATTAGGCTTTTAAGGCATTCGCACATAAAGCCCTCGCTAAAGCCTGTGTCAGAGCAGGCTGGGCAGGTGTAGGGCGGAGTTAGGTAATCCTCCGGCAGCCTGTGCTTGGCCAGCAATGACGCAAGCTCTGTTTGCAGGGCAAGATTGCGGGTTTTAAGGAGTTCTATTTGAGCCTTGGCGTCCTCCGGCTTTTCTATTATTATACGCACAGCCTCCCAGCCGGATTCCCGCATTAGGCTATCAACCACATTAAACCTTGGCTCTGTTTGGCCAAAGGCTTGCCGGCGCAGCTCAAGCTCCGCCTCAGCAGACTGCTTGCGCTTTGCTATATCCGCCAGTGCGGAGTTGTAATGTTCCTTTGAAACAGCCACTACTCATCACCCCAATCCTCAAGTGTATCTCTTAACGAGAGCTTTTCAATCTCAGATATATCATAGGAGGCCTTGCGCTTGCCCTTACCCTTTGCGCCCTCTTTTTGGGAGATCTTGCGCGGGTTTTCAAGCTCTGCATCCTTAGGTGTGAAGATGCCCTCGCTCTGCCACCTATCCAAAATTTTGTTAATATAGGCAAAGCTGAGCTTCCCCGCAGAGGTAATGCAGCGTTCATATGCCAGCTTTAGCATATCGTCTGTGAACCTCCACTCGTTAAGCCAGATGTTGCACAGCTCGGCCTCTTTATCCAGCGCACGCCTTTCGGCTATGCCGAATATACTGCGCACCCTGCGCCAAGCGTTTTGCCTTGTGCTAAGCTCAAATAGCTTTTTATCGGCCTTTTCAACAGTATCTATCTCAGCCTCAGCCCAAGAGATAGCAACCTTTTCTATGTACGATATATTTTTTTTGCCTATAGATACGCAATAGCTTATAATCATAAGCAAAACATCGGCAGGAATGCCTGTCCAATCGGGAATTGAGACTAGAATGTCCACGTCTCCCCGCTTAATCACTGCGCCTAAGATATTTTGAGCCTCACGGAGCAGGTGGCGTATATCCTCCCTTGTCTCAAGCATTTTTGAGCACTCCTCATGTGTTGGTCTGGTGGGCTGAGAAGGGGTAAAGCTTGCAGCCTTAACAGGCTTTGAGGCGGGTACCGCCTCGGTGGCAGGCGGTGCCTCTGCCCCGCTTGGGCTAAGGACGCCATCCTTTTTGCTGAGGAGCTCTGTGTCTATCCAGTAATTTAATGCGTCAAAAATATCCGCCTCAGGCAAACCAATACTGCTTGAAATTTGCGAGAGCTCCAGCGGCTGCCCTGAATATCTAAGCAGATAAAGCAGCACCTTTAATTGAGCAGAGCCGGCCATTCTTATGTGCTCGTCTACAAGTGCGCAGGGCACGGCAAAAATGCTGTTCCAAGCTCCCAGATTTATATTGTACTGCAAGTGTTTCACCTCAACTTATTCCCTCTATTTACTCATTTGCTCTGTAGGGGCAGACCTATGTGTCTGCCCAAAGACGGGGTGGTACTTCAATCTGGGCAGACACATAGGTCTGCCCCTACGGGCTTTTAGATAGCCTCAACTATCAATATGCCCTAATATCATACCACTTTCGACATAGATTTGGCAAGCTAAATAGGTTAAATTCTTTTCATATATTTGAAATGTTCATATATATGTGGTATAATAAATATAGAAATTTTAAAAAAGGACGAAATAGTTTGAAAAAATAAGAAAGGTAGAGCGCAGGCACAACAAGCACTTTTTAATAAGATGTTGGTGTGCGGGCTCTCTAACACATGGTGTTTACAATGAAAAGGCTTTTAGTAATTTTAATGTGCGTAAGTTTTTTATTTGCAATGCCCTCCTGTAAAAAGAAGGACAACCTTGAGGTTGAATCCTATGTTGATCCGGCCGAGATATTAGATACCATGACTCCTGAGAATCTGGTTAACAACAGTGCCTTTACCTCAGGAAATGATAGCGACGGCAGCCTAGAGGCCTATGTCTTTATGAGTGATGAGGATAAAACCCTTTATTATTTTGGCAAAACCAATAAGGTAGGCAATTGGTCTGTTAAAGGCGACCAGCTAAGCATACACTACACCAGCGACGATACAGGTGCAATAGATGAGAGTAAAACCTATACTATAGCAATATTAGCAGAGACAGGCATAACCTTAGACACGCAAGAGCTTATATATTTCGGAACTGCACAGGATTATTTAAATCAAGACAGCACTACAGATACTTAAGAAGATGCTAGCCCATGCAGTCCCACTATCAGGCCTTTAAAAGGTTTGATAGTGGGACATATTTAGGAATATGGAAGTGAAAGCAATCAAAAACGATAAAATAGCCGAATATCCCGTTAAAGAAGAGGGCGAGCTGCTGGCCTTTCTGCTCTCAGTTTTGCCCGCAGGCACACGGCGCAACGCAAAAGCAATATTAAAATACCGTGCCGTGCTGGTAGACGGCCGTGTGGTAACGCAGTTTAATCACAAGCTGAGGCGGGGGCAAAGGGTTACAGTTTTGCCGCCTATGCAGGGGGACATATTAGAGGGCATTTTGTACGAGGATGATGAAATCATCGTATTTAACAAGCCGGAAGGCCTGCTCTCTATAGCAACAGAGAAAGAGAACACCAACACGGCATATCATTTGCTAAACGAGCATGTAAAGCAGATAAATGCACATAACAGAATCTTTATTGTACATAGATTAGACAGGGATACCTCAGGGGTGCTGCTGGCTGCAAAAAACGAGAGGGTGAAATATCTTTTACAGGATAATTGGGCAAATATAGTAAAAACACGTGGCTACAGAGCCATTGTAGAGGGCAAACTCAAGGAGCAGGAGGGCACGCTGCACTCCTGGCTGTGCGAAACTCAAACGCACCTTGTGTATGAGAGCACAAGCCCGGGCAAGGGCTTGGAGGCCATAACAGATTACCAAGTGATGCGTGAATCGGCGGTCTACTCCCTGCTGGATATACGGCTGCAAACGGGGCGCAAGAATCAAATTCGTGTGCAGCTCTCCTCCTTAGGGCACCCTGTTGCAGGCGATAAAAAATACGGTGCAGCAACTAATCCCTTGCGTCGGCTGGCTCTGCACGCACATCTGCTGGAACTGGAGCACCCTGTAACGGGTGCGCTGCTAAGCTTTTCAGCAAAAACCCCCTCGGCCTTTAAGCGTGTGTTTAAACAGCCCTAAGGCCTGTCAAAAAACGGGGATTTGCCTGAAACTGAAAGTGGAATGCCCATAATCAGCTTGTATTCATCAAGCAAGCCAAGGGCGGCGGCAGCTTTGCCTATAGTGAACATAATGCGGTTATCCACCCTGTTGTCTGTCACAAGGGAGACAGCCGAGCCCAGCGCAATGCCTAAATCCAGTGGCGTAAACACGCACACTGCTCCCGCATGAGTGCAGGCCGCACAATTTTCAAAGCCGCAGAGTGAGCACTTTTTGTTAAGGCCTCTGGGCTGGTATTTTACACCAATTAGAACCACCGCACCGCTGGCATCAACATTGCCTGCGTCCCTAATAAAAAACTGGCCTGAGGCACCAAAGCTCTCGCCTATTTTGCGCATTTCAGCAGCCACTCTGTCCTTCTCATCCCCTGTGATTATGGCGGTTTCCATGTGGTCTATTCCGCAGGCCTTAGGGGCTGTACGAGCCGCTGCACACACAGAATACGCAAGGTTAAGTATAGCCTGTTCCTCGGCTTGGATTGAGTTAATTAACATAGCTTTTGCCTCCCTGTTCTTATAAAATTCTATGGTATAAGTATAGCATAAATCGGCCGATAATTCAAGCATATAAAGTTAACAATAAAGGAAAAGTGCAGGCGCATACTCTACGGTTTGTGACCCTGACACATGGTTTATAATGAAAAATAAAATCTATGAGCCTGTTATGCGCAAGCTTCAAATTCAAAAGCCCGGGCGTTACGTTGGCGGAGAATCGGGAAGCATAGTTAAAAACAAGGAAGCGGTAAACATACGCTTTGCCTTTTGCTTCCCTGATACATACGAGATTGGCATGTCCCATTTGGGCATGAAGATACTCTACGGCCTGTACAACAGCATCCCCGATGTTTGGTGCGAACGCTGCTTTGCCCCTTGGGCGGACATGGAACAGGAAATGCGCAGCAGGGGCATTCCTCTGTATGGTCTGGAGAGCGGCGAGCCTGTTAAGGATTTTGACTTTATAGGCTTCACTCTGCAATATGAGCTTAGCTACTCCAACGTGCTTAATATGCTGGAGCTGGCGGGCTTGCCCCTGCTTGCCGCAGAACGAGGCGATACAGCACCTATAGTGATATGCGGCGGCCCATGCACCTGCAACCCCGAGCCTCTGGCCGATTTTATCGACCTCTTTGTTCTTGGTGAGGCGGAAGAGGTTAGCCTTGAGCTGTTTGACCTTTACCGCACACACAAGAATTCAGGCTTTAACAAAGCGGAGTTCCTTAAAATGGCAGCGCAAATTAATGGCATCTATGTGCCATCATTATATAATGTAGAGTATAACGAAGACTGCACAATCAAGGCTGTCACGGCGCATTCAGGCGCACCCGAGAGGCCTTCAAAGCGCATTGTTAAGGACTTAAACAAAGCCTATTACCCCGATGAATTTGTTGTACCCTTTTTGGATATAGTTCACGACAGAGCCGTCGCCGAGGTTTTTCGAGGGTGCAGCAGAGGCTGCCGCTTCTGTCAGGCGGGCTTTATCTATAGGCCTGTGCGTGAAAAATCCCCTGAGGTTGTCAATGCCCAGAGCAAGTCGCTGTGCGACAGCACAGGCTATGACGAGGTCTCTCTGGCCTCACTCAGCACCAGCGATTACACGCAAATTCAGCCCCTGCTTAACTCCATGCTGGAGTGGAGTGAGACGGAAAAAGTGAGCATCTCCCTGCCCTCTCTGCGAGTTGACGGCTTTTCTGAGGAACTTATGGAGAAGCTTAAAAAGGTGCGCAAAAGCGGCCTTACCTTTGCTCCCGAGGCAGGAACTCAGCGTCTGCGGGATGCGATTAACAAAAACGTTAGCGAGGAAGAGCTGGTTAAAACCTGCACAACGGCCTTTTCGGGCGGATGGCAGGGCGTAAAGCTCTATTTTATGATAGGTCTGCCCACCGAAACCACCGAGGATGTTGCGGGCATTGCCGAGCTTGGGCAGAAGATTGTCAATTTATACTATGCTAATCCTAGCAAGGCTAAGGGCAGGGGTGTAACGGTCACACTGAGTGCCTCATCCTTTGTGCCAAAGCCATTTACGCCCTTTCAGTGGGAACCGCAGGACACAATGGAGCAGCTTGAGGCCAAGCAGCGTTTGCTTATCGAATCTGTGCGTACAAAAAAGATTAACGTTAACTATCACGATTCAAAGACAAGCTTTTTAGAGGCTGTTTTTGCACGTGGAGACAGGCGTTTAGGCAGGATTTTGCTTCTGGCACACCAAAAGGGTGCTAAATTTGACGGCTGGTCGGATTATTTCAAGCTGAGTTTATGGCTTGAGGCCTTTAATGAGGCCGGAATCTCCCCCGAATTTTACGCCAATCGCAGGCGCAGTGTGGATGAAATTTTGCCCTGGGAGCACTTGGATTACGGCATTTCCAAGAGCTTTCTTGTTCGTGAGCTGGAGCGCACATATAAAAATCAAACTACAGCCAATTGCCGTGAAAAGTGCGCCGCTTGCGGAGCAAATGTTTTTGTCGGAGGTGTCTGCAATGGAAGTAATTAGGATTTTATTCAAAAAGACAGGCTCTGCAAAGTATATCTCTCACCTTGATTTAAACCGCTGCATGGGCAGAATACTGCGCAAATCCCGCATTCCCCTTTGGTATACAGAGGGCTTTCACCCCCACCTCTTCCTCACCTTTGCCTTGCCTCTTTCCTTAGGTATGGAGAGCCTTTGTGAAACTATGGACGTTAGGCTTGTTGATGAAAGCTATACAATGGACGAGGTTAAGGCAAGGCTCAGCGAGGCCTTCCCCCATGATTTGCACATACTGGATGCCTATCCTGCAAAAATGAAGCACACAGAAATTGCCTTTGCCAGGTTTAGCATAGACATGCAAATCGGTGCAGAGGATGCTGAGGCTCTATTTAAAAAGATTAAAAATTTGCTGAACAGCGATAAAATTATAGTAAAAAAGAAAAGTAAATCAGGCAAGCTAAACGAGCTGGACTTAAAGGAAAAGCTAAAGGATTTCAAGCTAAAAATCAGCCAAGATGTGCTTAATTTGCAGCTTACCCTGCCTGCGGGCTGCGCCGAGAACATCAACCCCGCCATGCTAATGGAGTGGCTGGAAACAGAGCTGGACGAGGCACTTGAATTTAGCATAACCCGCACCCGCCTGCTTACAAAGGAGCTGGAAGATTTTGTATAACAGCTATTATTTTGCAAAGGATACAGGCAAAACTCTGCTTGATGCAATGCGTGAGCGTAATTTGAGCATCCCTGCGCCCTGCTCAGGTAAGGGCAGCTGCGGCAAATGCAGGGTTAAAACTGCGGAGCTGGGCGATGTTTTGGCCTGTCAAACGCCGTTAAAGCAAGCTTTAACGGTGCTTTTTGACTCCTCTGAAACGCAGTTTCCAAGCCTTAAGGGCTGCGAGGATGTGGCAATAGATATAGGTACAACTACCATTTCAATCCGATATAAAGACGCAGAGGGCAAGGCTCAAACGGCTTCACGGCTTAATGCGCAGCGCAGCTTTGGTGCTGATGTAATTTCACGTATACGGTTTGCCTCTCAGGGCAAAAATGAGCTTGATATGCTTAAAACGGCCTTGTTAAGCCAATTTGAGGGTCTGGATGCACGCAATATAGCCATAGCAGGCAACACCGTAATGGAGCTTATCGCCTCAGGGCAAAGCCCCTGTTCTATAGGCAGTGCCCCCTATCTCCCTGTGGATAAGCTGGGCAAAGTTGCCAATTTTATCGGCAATTCAAAGGCCTATTTTGCCCCCTGCGTCTCCGGCTTTGTGGGCGGAGACATAACCGCCGGACTGCTGGCCTCAGGCATTTTGGAGGAGGCCTCCCCCGCTCTGTTCATAGATTTAGGTACAAACGGCGAAATGGTGCTGTTTGACGGCCATGATTTTCTGGCCTGTTCCACGGCGGCGGGGCCTGTGTTTGAGGGTGCGCATATCTCCTGCGGCTCAGGCGGCATTGAGGGAGGCATAAGCCGTGCCCAAATTGAGGCTGACGGCCAAATCAAATACAGTGTAATTGGAGGCGGCAAGGCAAAAAGTCTTTGCGGTTCAGGCCTTTTGGACATTATAGCAATCCTTTTAAGCAGGGGCAAGATAGACGAAAACGGCCATTTGGATGGCCGCAGCTTTAGCTTGAGCGAAAACGTGCAGCTTATTCAGCAGGACGTGATAGAATTCCTGCTGGGCAAGGCAGCCATAGCGGCGGGGATTCGTGTGCTGCTCAAAGAGATGGGCATGGCTCAAGCTGCGCTAAAAAGAATAGTGCTCACAGGCGGTTTTGGCCTGTATTTGGACAAAGAAAACGCCAAAATCACAGGTTTGCTTCCCCGTGATTTTGGCGGTAAAATAACTGTTATTCCTGACTGTGCCGGCGAGGGCGCAGCCCTGCTGCTAAAGCCTGAAAACAGGCTGAAATGCGAGGCCTTGGCTAAGCGCATTAGCTATTTAGAGCTTGCCGAATGCGGCTTTTTTGAAGAGGCCTATGTTGATGAGATGAGCTTTTAACTACTTTTTAATATAGAATTTATACTGATTATCAGCTGCAACCGCAGCAGACTTACCGTCTATCTCAACTACAACAGCGTCGTTATCACTCTCCTGGGCGTTGCTGTTTTTTCCGCAAACTCGGCACACGCCGGTTTTGTAGTAGCCTGCCGCGTGGCTTTCAAAGCCGCAAACCTGACATATGCACTGATTCATGTGATGTTTGCCGCCTGTTCTGTCGCTGCAAACAGCTTGACGGAGCAGCTTGTTCTCCTCAGACTTGTCAGCGGAAACCTGCTCATAAAATTCATTAACCAGGTTTGCTACTATAGGGCTTTCAATATCATTTACATGTATTTTGCTTATAGCCTCAACTCTAACGCCCACGCTCAGAGCCGTGTTCTTGGCGATTCCGTATTGTGTTAAAGCAGTTTCTCTGCGCAAATCGCCCAGAACCTTATATACCTCAGGCCGGATAAACGGCGTTGCCAATATCTCGTCAAAGCCCAAATCAGCCTCAGCACCAAACCGCTCAGCAGTTTGTGCAATAGCCGCCTTTGAGACCTCTACATCATTGGCCTGTGTTATTATGCGAAGCAAGGGAATAAGGAATTCAATCTTAGCAAGAGCTCTAAAGCGCAGCTCACGCTTTTGCAACGTGATAACAACCTGCGTTAAGTAATGCTGATTCTGGAAGAACTTTTCGTTGCCCTTCCACTTGCTCTCCTCGTCATAGATATACCTGTCCGCCTTGTCCAGCTTGTCTGCGTTTTTTCGCTCTTCCGCTGTCAACTCGGCAAGCTTGTCTATTGTCTGCTCACGAAGGTCAAAATCCTTCTCCGGAGGCAGATTGGCTGTTAATGAAAATTCACAAACAGGATGCTGAATAAAGCTGAACGCCAGCTTTTTAATCTCATCAAACTGACCCGGCCACTGCATAATATCATATAGCTGCAGCTGGTGATTTTCGTATTTACGAGGCTTTAGCTTGTTCTTCTCCCCCTCGAACTCCTTCAAGCTCTTACCGTTGCAAAGGGCATAGATAGCGGCTTTTTTAATCTCAATGCTGGGGTCATTTTTGGCTATTTCGGTTAATTCCCATGCCGCCCATATTCTTCCAAGGTAGCTTATGCTTTTAGTCCTTACTTTATTATCATTGTCATTTTGAGCAACAGTGTAAAAGAAGTTTATGGCTTTAGGGCCGTATTCATCCTCAAAATCGGCATTGTTTCTGAAAACAGAATATAAAAGTCTGAGATATTTCTTCTTTCTCTCTTTATCGTATTTTATCCATTTTTCCCAATTTTTGTCTGCATAAGCGGGTTCCTTGGTCTTTGTTTGACCCGCTGTTCCAGGCTTAGTTTCTGCGTGACACCATGATTCTGCGTTGGTGTCATGTGTAAACCAAGGATGAGTAAACACACGATACGCCGCTTTTACTCTAAGGCGGTCATCATTTTCTTCTTTTCCGTTTTTATTTTTGCCCATATGGATTAACCCTCCCAAGCATTACATTATAAAATTTTCCAAGTTTATTATAATCCTTATTAACAAAAAAATCAAGGCTTATTAAATATTTGTTTGCAATGGAGGTAAAAAATGGCCGTTTTGACAAAGAAACCACCAAAACCACAGGGGTTTTGGTGGAATGCTTGATAGTGTGCAAATTTATTTTTTGTTTGGATAATCAACAGTAACTACTCCTCCAGGTGTGACCAGTGCGCCTCTGATTACCTTTTGATCGCCGCAAATGCGACAAACTTGAACATCACGATTTTCTGCTGAATCTTCGTACTTGTGCTCACCATGCAATCTGAGACAAATCTCACGGCGGACAGATACATCCTCAGTTTCCTTCTCAAGGATTTCTTGGAAGAGTTCTCTTACTTCCTTTTTATCCTTAGATAAACCTTTAACTGCGTCGATTCTTTCTGCCGTAGTTGAATTTCTATCCCTCAAAACTGATAAATGCGTTATTTGCGCATCCTCAAGCTGATGTCCTATGTGCTTACCTATTTCCTTTGCGTGAGGGCTTTGCTTGAAATTCGAATCCTCAAGTAGCCTTCTAAGCTCCTTCTCACCGTCAGCACCAAAGGTCAATAGCTTATCAACCGCAGCCTTTGCAACATTCAAGTTTACAACTTGGAAGGTAATCCTCTTTAATGCCTCAAACAAATATATTTTACCAATCGCTCGTTTTTGGAACTCCTCATTTTGCAGACCTAAAACTATCATCGCCAAGTGTCTTTGAGCCAAGAATACTTTGTAAAGTTCACCTGTCCACTTACTGCCATTGTCATAGTTTAACTCATTAATATGCTTATAAATATCATCAACATCTTTTACAGGCTTTCGTGGATAAACTTCTCCGATTTTGTCAATAGATCTTATACGCAAATCGTCATAGAATGCATCCGCTGAAATTGTAGTCAAATCATATAATGCGGCAGGATGATTCAACTTTTCAAAAGCCGCCATTCGAACCGCAGTTTTTTGGCCAGGGTATTGGATAATATCAAGCAACAAGAGTTGATATTCTGGAAAATCAGGTATGGTTTCAATTGCCAGTAATTTGAACTCTTCATCAGTATGAGTATTAGCAATTTCCGCTAACTCTTTAATTCCCCATCTTTTCCTTAAGCAATAAATAGCCCATTCTTTTACCTCGCCGTCAGGGTCATTTTTTGCAACCTCCATATAAAAATCGCGGACTTTAAACATATATGTTTCGCCTGCTAATTTTTTAAGAACCTTTGCGCCATAATATAGAGTTTTTAAATAATGTATTCTTCCTCTGGGTAATCTGGTAGTACAAAATTTATTATGCTCTTTTGTAGCTATCCATCGTTCATCAGGGTCTTTGGTAAACCACTTTTTCCAAGGCTTACAGTGAAACATCGTTCTTATGACATAATTTGGCTCTGTGAGCTCCTTTTTCTTTGCCATAGTAAACCCTCCTTAAATTTTTAAAAGAGTATTATCTGCTGTGCTTATTTAATTAAACTAACAAACTTTCTAACCCACAATTTAACAAATCCCATCGGAACGCACCTCAACACTTATTTACAAATATTATAACCCACATTTATCCAAAAATCAAGAGCCAACAAGCGTAATTCGCACAAAATATTTATTTTTGTCACTACATATAAATTTCACCATGATATTTTGTGAATTAATAATAAAATTATTTCTCATTTACATAATAATTCCCATACTGTAGCAAACTAAGTAAAAATTTTAGGAGAACTTTAACTGTGAAAATAAATACTAATGAATATAAAAAAATGGCGAACTATGCTTCGCCGCCCTCCCCCAGCCTTAAAAATTGCTTTTTTGCCTTTTTGATTGGCGGGCTCATCTGCACTCTCGGCCAATTTTTGGTAAATATCTATCTAAGTATGGGCTTGGATTTAGAGCACGCTCGTGCCGCCTGCTCCATCTCTTTGGTGGTGCTAACGGCTTTGTTAACCGCATTTAGGCTGTTTAGCAAGCTTGCAAAGCTTGCCGGAGCAGGCACACTTATTCCTATAACAGGCTTTGCTAATGCAATGGTATCTCCCGCAATGGAATTTAAAGCCGAGGGCTTTGTAATGGGCGTTGGAGCTAAGATGTTCGCAATCGCAGGCCCTGTGCTGGTTTTTGGCATATCCGCCTCTGTTATCTATGGCATAATACTGTGGATAATAGAGCGTGTGTCATAAGGAGGTAAATGGTGAAAAGATTAGGCCGCTATACAATCAAATTCGAGAGCCTGCCCGGGATTCTGGGCTTTGCCGCCGTGGGCGGAAAAATGGAACAAGAAGGCCCTATAGGCAAGCATCTCAACCAATGCTACGCCGATTCCTTTGCAGGTGAGGATTCCTGGGAAAAGGCCGAAAGCAAGCTACAAACGGACTGCGTCAATCTCGCCCTTAAAAAATGCGAGCTGGAGGCAAAGGATATAGATGTTATCTTTTCAGGGGATTTGCTCAACCAGTGCATAGCCTCAATCTTTGGCTTGCGCAGCCTTGGAATCCCCTTTATGGGGCAATATGGAGCTTGTTCAACCATGGCGCAGGCTCTTCTCTCAGCAGGAATTTTTGTGGAGAGCGGTGCAGCCGGAAACGCCGCAGCCGTGAGTTCCTCTCACTTTTGCGCCGCCGAGCGTCAGTACAGAACTCCACTGGAGTACGGCGGCCAGCGCAGCCCCACCAATCAGCGCACTGTAACAGGCGCAGGAGCTGTAATCGTTGGCAGCGCAAAGGGCAGCCCGTATATCAGCGCAGCGGAAATCGGCCGGATTATCGACCTTCAAATCACAGATGTGAACAATATGGGTGCTGCTATGGCTCCCGCCGCCGCCGAGACTATCCAGTGCTTTTTGCAGGATACAGGGGCTAAGCCAAGTGATTTTGACATGATTTTAACGGGTGATTTAGGCTTTGTAGGCTCTGAATTGCTGGATAAGCTGCTTAAACGTGAGGGCATTGATATAAGCGGAGTTCACAACGATGCGGGAATGATGATATTTGACAGAGAGGCGCAGGATGTCCATGCGGGAGGCTCTGGCTGCGGATGTTCAGCTGCTGTGCTGTGCTCCTATATATTGAAGCGGCTGAGTCAGGGCGAGATAAAGCGGCTACTGTTTGTGGGCACAGGCGCATTGATGAGCCCAACCTCCTCCGCCCAAAAGGAGAGTATACCCGGCATTGCACATGCTGTTGAATTGATTGCAAATGCGTAAAAAGAACCCCCGCCGGCACCGATTAAGATGGTGCTGGCGGGGGTGGTTTGTATTGAAATATCGTTAGTTGCTTAACTCCATGAGGTTGATGAGACAGGGCCGAGGTCTGTATAATATGCAGCATAACCAATGGGTGACCATCCATTACTACTTTGCTTGCAATACCAGAAGTGAAGTTCGCCGCTTGGCAATGAAACTGGCCATACAATGATGTCACCTACTACAGGATTTGCACCTGTAATATGATTTGGTCCATTGGCTGTTAGATTACCTCCATATGCACCTCTATAAGTACCTGCTTGACTTCCAACTGTAAGCGAGCTACCAATCTTATTGCTTGGTGGTGTGCCAGTATTTGCGCTTGAAGTGTTAACAACCGTGATAGCAGCAGTAGCAGTAGAATTGTTGCCGCTCTTTGCTGTTATGGTTGCAGTGCCAACCTTTAGGGCTGTTACCTTTCCATCATTTGCCACAGAAGCAACTGTTGGGTCGCTTGATGTCCAAGTCAGGCTGGCATCCAATACTTCGCCTGAACCAGGTGTGGGTGAATTTAAATTGGCTATCAATATTATATCCTTTGTTCCGTTAAGGTCTAATTGCGCACTCGAGGGTGTCAGACTTGTAACATTAGGATAAACTAATATTGGCGTGTTATTTATAACAGTCATCACTATAGTGGCAGTAAAGCCGCCGTCTACTGTGGTTGCTGTGATAGTTGCGCTTCCTGCTGCAACACCTGTTACAACGCCATTTGCAACGCTTGCAATGTTTGAGTTGCTACTGCTCCAAGTAACGCCCTTTTCAGTGGCATTGCTTGGCACAACTGCTGCTGTAAGGGTTGTGGTTTTAGATTGACCGGGCAGGTTATAGGTGTAAACAGTGTTTACACCGCTTAATGTTACGCCAGTTGCTGAAACCTGCGGAACCGTTGTAAAGCTTCCATTAACATCTGTTCCGTTAGGAGTTATTGTAATAGTATTCGTCGCATTTGTATACTTTACGGTATATCCATTTACCGCATAACTGGTATTGTACCCTGTTGCAAAGTTATTTGGAGATTCAGCACCACCAACATACTTATATCCTTGAAATGAGATAAATCCTGTAGAGCTGTAGTCAATTCTTATTGCATTATCTGCGCTGCCACTATATGCCTGATTGCAGTAAAAATCAATAGCACTAATGACATACATTTTAGACGTTGTGCCTGTTGTTGGCTTTGCTATAGATTCTGTTAGCTTATAGCTATTCGAGGTCATATCTGTCTTATATATCCAACCTACGGCGTTAGACCAACTTCCGGCATATGCATATTTATTGGTAGAAGTGCCTTCAAGGATAACCGTTAAATTCGTAGGAACAGTTATTTCTGTAATCTCAACAACCTTCTCCGCATACTTCGTATTATCATAAACGCTAGTTGCCTTAACCGTAACAGTGCCAACCGCTGTGCCTGTAAGAACATTCCCCGCAAGGGTAGCTGCGCCTGTGCCGTTTGTCACAGTCCACGTTACAGTTGTATCATAAACGGCGGGTGTAACTGTTGCGGTAAGAGTGAGCTTTTCACTCACATTGACCTCTGCTCCGCTTGTAATGCTAACTGTCACGGCTCGCTTGGTGACAGTTACCTCTATAGTATCACTGCAAGAGTTGTTGTATGTGCTGGTTGCTGTGATAGTAACAGTGCCGGGCTTCTTTGCGGTTACAAGGCCGCTGCTGTTAACCTCTGCTATGGTTAAATCGCTGCTAGTCCATGTAAGTCCTGTGCCGTAGGTTGAGGGCGTAACCGCCGCCGTCAAGCTTGTTGTGCTGCCGTCCTCTACAGAGACAGAGGCCGCACCGCCGTTAATTAACACCGTAAGAGTACGCTTGACAACATCAATAGAGACTGTGTCTGTTTTGCCTCCGTCCACTGTAGTAACGGTAACTGTAGCACCGCCCACTCCTGCGGCAATAATGTGGCCGTTATTATCCACCGTAACAACACCTGTGTTGTTGGAGCTCCAAGTTACCGCCTTGTTATCTGCGTCAGCAGGAGCAACCGTTGCTGTTAGGTCATATGCCTCCCCTACCTCCAGCTGCAAGGTTTTTGGTGCAGCCGTAACACCTGAGGGATGTATGCGCTGTGTAACGTTAATTTCAATCTCATCTGATAAGCTGCCGTCATTGGTGCTTACCTTAACTCTTGCAACGCCCTTTGCAAGTGCTGTTACAAGGCCATTATTATCAACAGAGACAGCACTGCCGCTTACAACGCTCCAATTAACTGTGGGATAGACTGCATAAACAGGAGTAAGCACTGTGCTAAGCTGCAAGGTCTCGCCTGCCTCAAGCTCCGCCTGAGAGGGCTTGATTGCAATACTGGTTGCCGCCACAGGCTCAGCTCTAAGAACTGCATCCTCAGGCAGAAGAAGCTTGGTAAGTGTAACCGCTCCTGCACCTGTGTTGGTTATAGTAATTAATTGCAAGCCCTTATCTGAAATAATGCTGTTAAAATTATAGATAGTTTGCGCAAGCTCTGTTACTGCAACAGATTTTTCATTCTTGCCATTGCTGACTGTAAGCTCTGAGCCTGCAGCAAATACCTTTTTTGCCTCAAGGCTGAATAACTGCGGATTTTCTGTGTAATAGTAAAAGCTAACGCTCTCGCCTGACTTTAACTCAAGCTCGTTTAGTGCCGCCTGCTTAACATTAGCGGTTATAAGGCTTGTGTAGCCATCTGAACCTACCGTAACCTCACCGGACTTCATAGCTACAGAATTCTCGCCTATAACAGTGCTATCCGGTGCAAGCTTTGCTCCGTTTAAAACTAAGTCACGCAGCTCGTAAATTTTCTGAGTATCATCCTTTATTGTGCTGTAGATACGCACACCGTCAATGTAAACATAGTTGCCCGTTGAGCCCAAGGTTCTAAGCCAGTCAACGGTTACCTCTACAATGTAATCGCCGTGAGGCATATTGTAGCAGGATGCTACAGGCACTTGATAGTAATTTGCTTGTAGGTTTAAAAGTGACATTTTAATGCTTGGCTGATATTGCGCACCCTTTGCAAATGTGCCGTCACCATTATCTATTGCATGGTAAACATTATAGCTTAATATGCCCTCAAGGCCAGAAATACGGCTTATAACATCAAAGCCTGTGCCCTTGAATTTAAATGAGAAGCCGGCAACTCCGTGGCGCATTCCGTTAAGTCCATCGGGATTAGAAAGGCTATTGCCAATAACATGAGCACCACCAAAGGAGGCTTCGCTGTTCTCCTGCACAGACCATGCAAGTGCATATACACTGTCGTCAATTGTATAAACCAGATTGCCGTTTGAAACATCGTCTAATTTGCTGGAATTTGCAAAGCTGTCATCATAATAAACACATGATGCGGGATATACCAAAATGCTGGCTGTATCTGTGCCGTAATCAGCCGCCACGCCCGCTGCTGAGGTGGCCTGATAGGCATAGGTGAGTGTCTCTGCATCGTCAAGTATTCTGCGGGGAGTGTAGATTATATTATCCCCTGAAACAGCGGCGTTGCCGTATGCGCCCTGCTGTGCAGCTGTTATTGCACTGCCGTCATACAGGCCGAAGTTATAAGCATCTATTCTGTCATCAAATACATCATTTGCCAAAGGAGAAATTGTAATCGCAGCTCCTGTTGCAATATATGCTGTATCAGAATTAAGAGTAAAGCTCACGCCTTCAACAGCATTAGAATTTACTGTAACAGTAGAAAACTCTGTTTTTTTGCCATCTGCACTTAATGCATAAACCTTGGTTACGCCCTTGCTTAGGCCTGTAACAAGGCCGTTTTTATCAACAGAGGCAATCGCAGGATTCTCTGAATACCACAGCACTATTGCATTTGTTGCATCTACAGGCAAAACCTCAGCCTCAAGCTTTGCGGAATCTCCTGTGTCAATGGTAAGGGTGTTAGGTGTTAGGCTTATGCCCGTTACAGACTTAGCCGCCGGAAGAGAGAGTGTATTTTTAATTTCAAAGAACTCACTAACAGTTACAAACTGCAAATTTTGTGCAGCCGTTGAATTTAAGAACAGCTCAACTCCCTGCACGGTGTGGGTGTATGCATCATGCATAAGAACATCGCCTGGGTCAGTTCTGGAGGCAATTTCTGCAAGTGTATTTGAAATGCTGCTTGCCGTGCTGTCCGGTCTCCAGTCGTTTGTGTCTCTGTCTTGACCGTTTAGTGTTGCAAAGCCCGGCCAAACACCCCAAAATATAGCCTGTTTATCTGTTGTATATGTAGGCGGATTAATATAGCCATATATTGGGCGGTATATATTAGGAGTAAAGCCTACTATGCTTTGAAGAAGCCTGTCCTGCCTGTTAATCTGATCGCTTACCTCGTCGGCAGAGTATGCATACCAAATCGTAGACTGCCCTTTAGGGAAGTAGTTGCCTCCTACCAAGTCAAAATCGCTTTGCACAGCCAAGCTGTTTTTGCCCTTTATCTCACTCCAGGCCTGTGCATTCTGCCAAGGATGGCTGTAGGTGTGGTTGCCTATGTCGTGCCCCTCGTTAACCTCACGCTTTACCAATTCAGGATACAGAAGTGAGCCTACCCTTATAGCACGCATGTCCTGTATAGCGTCGCCCACAAGAAAGAAGGTTGCCGAAACACCCTTTGCAGCTAAAACATCCAGTAAATCGGCTGTAACGTCTGTTGGGCCGTCATCAAAGGTTAGGGCAAAAAGCTTTTTATTAAGATTATAGAGCTTTACAAAGGCATTCTTTTCAACACCGCTTGTGCTGCCCTTTTGTTTAATGTTGAGTATCAGCGTGCCAACGCCCTGATTTGTATTTACACTGCCTGTTATGGCGTTCTTGGTAATAGAAAGGCTATTGAGGAAGCTCTGGCTGCTAGGCAGTGCAGAGGCGGTAACATCAAGCAGAGACTGAGCCTCTGCGTCTGTTGCGGGAGTAATTTGATTGCCTGTGTTTGTAAGTAAGGTATAAGCAAAGGAGAATTGGTTAGAAGCAAACCTTGGGTCTGTAGGTGTTGTTTGCGTATCTACTATTACATGCTCCTTATCTAAAAGGATAGCTGCAATGTACTCATCTGCGCCAAAGCTGACGCCTTGGGCGGTAATAACAGGAGCATCTACGGCAACTGCCGAAAAAAGTACTGCAATTGCCAGCAGCAGGGATAAAAAAGCTTTGGAATTTTTAAACCTCTTTTTTAATGATATGCACATATGGAGTTCTCCCTTTCATGTTACCTTATATTTCCCAGTTAAACGTTTCCCATTAATACGTAAAAAAGGAAAATTTGCACTTTCTTATATTATAGTCAAAATATTACAAAAAAGCAACAATTAAAGGAGAAATGTTAAAACTTTGTCAATCTAACCAATTAATGTGGAGTATATTTTAGGCTTACACGGAAAAACGCACAGAATTTCTGGTAATTTTATCCCTGTTCACGATTTATTTATATAATAACACTGTGGAATATGACGAAATTCCTTCACCTTTTCCTGTAAAACCCAAGCCCTCCTCTGTTGTGGCTTTTACATTCACATCCTCCTCTGATATGCCGCAAGCGTCGGCAATTTTCACTTTCATCTCATTTATATAGGGTTTTAGCTTAGGTTGTTGAGCTGTAATTATTACATCTATGTTACCAATTTTATAACCCTTATTTGCCACTGAATCAACTGCGGTCTTAAGTAATATCAGACTGTCCGCATCCTTAAACTCTGCCGAGGTATCAGGGAACATGCCGCCTATATCCCCCATTCCTGCCGCCCCAAGGATAGAATCAATAACTGCGTGCAGCGCAACATCTGCATCAGAATGCCCCAGCAAGCCCTTTTCAAAGGGTATATCTACCCCGCCCAAAATCAGCCTGCGCCCTTCAACTAACCTGTGAACGTCATAACCGTTCCCTACTCTTATATTCATAAACTCACACTTAGAGCACGGTGTGCTCTTCCTTCCATGAAAAAGCCGAAACCCCTGAGGATTTCGGCGATTTTGTGTTTTAATGGGTGCTTACCACTTCTTCAAGCCTCTGTAATAATGGTCAGGAAGCAAGTGTCTGCTGCGCCTGTAATGCTTGCCGTAGCGGCTCCTTGCGCCGCCCGGGAAGCGGCTGGAGCGTGGGTTGCGATTCCTCATTATAGTGGTAAAGACTATCATAATCAAAACAATAAGCAAGCCCCAACCAATTATGCCTAAAATATTTGAAAAGACATCTGTGCTTTGCTTGCGGGAAACAGCTGCCAGCACATCTTCTTTAACTACAAGCTCGCCTTGAAATTCTGCCTTTGTTATCACAGGAGCTTCTGAGGCTACGCCCAGAGCATTATCCGGCACAGAGCTAACATCAAGCTCCTCTGAGCCTGTGGCTTCGCCCTCGGCCTTAACGGTTATTTTAAACTTTGCTGTAATATCACCGCAGGTGGCAACTATATCAACCGTGCCCTCACGCAAGCCATATACCTTTACATTGGTGTTGTTAACCTTTTCAACAGATGCAATGGTGGTGTCGGCACTTTTAAACTTGGTGTTAAGTGAGCTTATACCGCTGGTCTCAATTGTAAGCGTGATTGACTTTTGCTTAATAACAGAGCTTGGGTTGCCATCCTTAAACTTAACCGAGCGGCGTGCCGTAGTGGTGGGCTTTGGCGTTGTAGGCTTAGGAGTTGTTACCGTGGTGGATTTTTTAGTTGTTGTTGTAGCTTTTTTAGTTGTTGTTGTAGGCTTGGCTGTAGTAGTCGGCTTTTTGGTAGTTGTTGTTGGCTTGGCTGTAGTTGTTGCCTTTTTTGTTGTTGTGGTGGTTGGCGGCGGGGTTGTAGGGTCAACCTCCTCGGCAAACACAGGCAGGCTTATATATGCTGCAAGAACTATGCAAAAAGCAATAGCGGCAGATAAAATTTTTGTTCGCATGTTTTTTGAACTCTCCTCTTTGTGTGCATCCTTCTATTTAGCTGTAAAGCGATAAGGCTTAACTCGAATTTGTACATATAACGATATTATACAACAAAATCACCCATAATACAACACAAAAAAATTCATGATTTAACATTTGATGCTTTTACTTTTTTATCTCGCCGGAATAAACAATGCCCAGCATTGCATCAACAGTAACTGTTGTGCCGCTTTTAAGCAGCTTACAGGCACTCTCTGCGCCCACTATAACGGGCTTTTCTAAGGCAAGGCCAACTATAGCGGCATGTGAATCAAGGCCGTCTACCTCTGTAATTATAGCCGAGGCCTTTCTCATAATGTTAACTATGCTGTTGTTGGTCTGCTGTATAACCAGAATATCTCCGTCCTTAAACTGAGCCTCTGCCTCTGCATAATCCTTGCACACGCAAATATTACCGCTGATGGTGCTTCTGGAGGTGCCGTGACCTGAAACCAGCACATCTCCAACTAAATGCACCTTTAGCAGATTAGTAGTGCCGGAAATTCCAACAGGGACACCCGCTGTTATAACAACCAAATCAGAATTGCTTATTAAACCCTGCTCCTGTGCCTTTTTAACAGCGTGGTCAAACAGGGCGTCTGTAGAGCTCTGCTCGCCTATAATAACAGGCACAATGCCCCAAGAGAGCTTTAGCTGGCGTTTAACCTGCTCCTCTGTTGTACATGCAATTATAGGGCAATCGGGGCGGAATTTTGAAATCATCCTTGCGGTTTTACCGGATTTTGTAACTGTGATAATGGCGGTTGCGCCTAAATCGTGGGCTGTGGTAACAGTTGCGTGAGAAATAGCATTGGTAACATTGGGCTGGCTCTCCTCATCTCTTTGATGAAAACGCTTTTTATAGTCTATGTCATCCTCTGTTCTTGCAGCTATGGTTGCCATAACCCTTAAGGCCTCTACAGGATATTTACCCGCAGCTGTCTCGCCGGAGAGCATGATTGCGCTTGTACCGTCATAAATTGCATTGGCAACGTCTGTTGTCTCTGCACGGGTTGGACGGGGGTTCTTCATCATTGAATCCAGCATTTGTGTTGCGGTTATTACTATTCTGCCCGCATTATATACCTTTTTGATAATCTCTTTTTGTATTACAGGTATATCCTGTAGGGGAATCTCAACACCTAAGTCGCCTCTGGCAACCATAATGCCGTCTGATGCGCCTATAATCTCATCTATATTCTCAACGCCCTCAGAATTCTCTATCTTAGCTATAATTCTTATATTAGGGCTATTATTGCTCTCTAAAAGCCCTCTTATTTCAAATATATCCTGTGCCGTTTGAGTAAAGGAAGCGGCAATAAAATCAAAGCCGTTCTCTATACCAAACAGTATGTCACTCCTGTCCTTTTCACTTAAATAAGGCATAGAGAGATGCACACCTGGCACGTTTATTCCCTTATGAGAGGAGAGCACGCCCCCGTTTAAAACTGTACAGGATATGTCGGTTTCGGTAATTTCCTCTGTCTTAAGGGCTATTAAGCCGTCATCAAGCAATATAATTTGGCCTTTGTTAATATCATTGGGAAGCCCCGCATAGGTAATAGATGAAATAAAATTATCACCTGCAACGTCACGGGTGGTAAGTGTAAAGCTCTGCCCCTCCTGCAAGGTAATGGGAGCCTCAAAGCTGCCTGTTCTAATCTCTGGACCTTTGGTGTCAAGGAGTATTGCAACATCTCTGCCTGTTCTTTTGCACATCTCCCTTAGGTCGGTAATCCTTTGCAAATGGGATTCATGGTCTGAATGGGAAAAGTTAAGGCGGGCAACGTCCATGCCATTTTCTATAAGCTGACGCAAAACCTCGGGGTCATCGGTAGCAGGACCTAAGGTGCAAACTATCTTGGTTTTTCTCATATGCTGTATACCTCCGAATGTAAATATCTTAGTTATATAAAGGGTTTTTATTCCCTGCTTAATTGCACATATTTATAATACTGCTTTTGGGCAAAATATTCAAGTAATTTCTGATATTTTGTATATGTAACAAAAAAAGTTGGAATATAGAAGCTGAATTATATTGACAATTTTGTTAAATAATTGTGCACTAGGAGATTTAAGGCGTGAATCGGTTGAATAATATTTCAAGTTGTGCTATCATGGTGCTGTAAAAAGGATGGTTGATAGTCATATGAATGTACCTTCACCCTTTGTCTCTGCAATTATAGTGGCCGCAGGCAGCTCCACCCGCATGGGCGGCGGCCTGAGCAAGCAGCTTTTAACCATAGGCGAAATGCCCGTTATCTACCATACAATCAAGGCATTTCAAGAATGCACTGCAATTGACGAGATTATAATTAGCGCAAGAGAATGCGATTTTGAGCCAATTAGCGCAATTGCCTCTGAATATCATTTTGATAAAGTGAGCAAGCTTGTAAGCGGCGGAGAGACACGGCAGCAATCCGTTAAAAACGGGATTGCCGCTGTCTCAGGCAAATGCCTTTACTTAGCCGTGCATGACGGCGCACGGCCTCTTGTGACTTGCTCAGACATTACTCTGTGCATAAACGCCGCAATAGAGCACGGCGCAGCCGCCTTGGGCACTCCTATTGTGGACACCCTTAAGCTCGCCGACACCTCAGGCAAAATTCTGGGCACACAGTCACGTAACTCTCTCTGGGCTGTTCACACACCCCAGATTTTTGAAAAAGAGCTTTATTTAAGAGCACTCAAGGCAGCAGAGCAGGCAAACGCATTCTACACAGACGATTGCCAGCTAATCGAGGCTGTAAAGGCTAATATCTTTATAGTTAACAGCAGCCGCTTTAACATCAAAATTACCACACCTGAGGATTTGCTCTTTGCAGAAGCAGCATTAAAGCTTAAAAATTCCATCTGAAAGGTTTTACAAGTTTTAAACAACAAACACGAAAGGACGCAGGAGGCCCAGCAAAATATTTTCACAATATTTTGTGTGCGGGATTGCGGTGTCATCCAAATCTCTGATTTGGGTTAATGACACCCATGCACAGTTGCCCCAAATCTCCGATTTAGTCGGCAACCACTGCCTCTGACACATGGTGTCATATATGTCGAAGCCAATGAAAGTAATGCGCATAAAGCGCATGAATCCGCAAACCTACCGAACACAGCAAAGGGCAAAATATCTCGCCTTAGGGCTTATTGCTGTCTCTGTAGTAAGCATGATTTTAATAGGCACAGGTATAGTTGTGCTTGATATAATGCGTGTCTCCCACACAGAGGACGAGCCTGCAGTGACAGGCAACGCAAGGAACTTTACAGAAGAACACGCCCTTGCCTATGTGTTCATTACGGTTTCATCTGAGGATAAAACCCTTGCAGATACCTTCACACTGGTAAAATTCACCCCCCGTTACAAGGGTGTGGTTATTGCTACCCTGCCTAAGGAGACAGCCGTACAAAACGGCAACTGGCACGGAACTCTGGCCTCCGCAATGCAGCAAAAGGATGCTGCCTTTGCGGTAGAGTGCCTTAGCGAATATCTTAATTATAATTTAAACGGCTATGCAATTGCAGATGATATTACCATACAAAACCTAATAGACCTATTCAACGGGATTACTCTATCTATTCCCGAGGATTTAATCGCCCCCGCAAACGGGAATATCCTTTACGCAAAGGGCGTGCGCAATCTTATAGGCAGCCAGACCTTAGATGTAATAAAATACACCGGCTGGAGTGAAAAGCTTGAGCGTTACACCACTGTTTCTAAAATTCACGCCGCATTGATAAACGAGAATCTCTCCGGCGGCGACGGCGACCGCTACACCAAATATTTTAATCAGATACACAATGTGCTAAGAGGCCAAACCGATATTTCCAGCGTCACCTTTGAACGTGCCAAGGAGGGCATATTGTTTATATCCACACTTAACCAGAGCGGCGTGTGCAAAATCATACCCGTTAACGGCACATTTGCAGAGGACGGCAGCTTTGTCTGTGATAAGGCTACGCTAACCGAGCTTAAAACTTATTTTAAGGTTGATTGAGTAACGCTATTTACTGCATCATTTGTAGTACTCTGTAAAGTCTAAAACTTTGTGCTTCGTAGGGGGCACGGCTTGCCTGACCCGTGGTGCGTGCTGAGATAAAACGGGATGGGCAAGCCCGTCCCCTACGAACCGTAAGGGTTAGATAATAATTTAATGCGTAAATGCTGCGCATTTTTTCAATTAAATATTTAATTAAATTTGCCGCAGCAAATCACCACAACTTTCAACTTTCAACTTTCAACTTTCAATTTTCAATTTAAAAAACCCAATATGTAAATTTCTTATTAACATATCCCCCCTCCGCAAATCCCATACCTTAGCCATTTTCAGCCCGTAAAAAACCGCTTGAAATCACGCAAAATTTGACTTTTATCCGGAAATATGCTATAATATAAATCTGAATTTGGCATCTCTAAAAAACGTAGGAGACGGGCTTGCCCGTCCCATTTTATCCTTGCACACACCATAGGGTCAGGCAAGCCGTGACCCCCTACGAAACAGCCTTACAAGGCCGTAGTAGGGCTTGTCATCTAAAACTTGACAAACATTAAACGACATAATATGCTTATTTAAGGTGAAATTCACATATTGAAATGTCAAGTTTTAGTTGACAAGAGATAGTAGGGGCAGACCTATGTGTCTGCCCAAATACGGGTATTTTACGATAATCCGGGCAGACACATAGGTCTGCCCCTACAGATTTTTAGAGATACCCTATTGATAGCTTAAGGAGCACCAGTTGTGAAACTGATTTTAAATTGTGAAGTAACAACCTCATCTAAATGGAAAATCTCCTGCGCTAACCAAAACTTTATATGCGGCAGCGGGAAGCATAAGCTAAGCTTGGATATTGACACCTGCGGCTGGTATGAAATTGACATAGAAGAAAAGGCAAAAACTCCCCTTGTGTCGTTAATATCAGCAATAGGCTACCCTGTAATTATGTTGATTCTTGTAATAGCATTATTTCTATCTGAGCAGCTTCCTCTCGGTGAATTATTTAAGAGCGATGGGGATTCTTGGGCTTCAAGAATACGGCCATATTCTTTAAAAAGCAAAATTAAAATACAGGTAAATAACGATAGAAAAATAAGCATAAAAATTTATCCTTGCGAATACCAGCGAGCCATAAATAACTGGACAAAGCCTGTAATCGAGGTTAAAAGAGTATCCCCAAGCAACATCACACAGCAATTCATATTAGACACAAGCGGTTTTAAATATGAGAAAATATCCTGTTATTTTTGGCTGTCACTCCTGTTTTTACTGTTTGCTTTGTGCATGTTAATTGCCGTTAAATCAGGTGTGCTTTGGGTTATTATTGTCTGTGCTATATTATGCACAGCTGCACTGACAGGCTTTTCTTTAAAGCTTTTTAGTAAAATGAAGGATTTCAAAACCAAGCAAACCCTTGCAATAGAATGGTTTGCAAAAAACTTGGCTGATAAATAATAAAGAAACACGAAAGGATGCAAGAATCCGTAATGCGGATTCTTTGTTACATGGAGCATTATATGGATATACCCAGAATAGAAGCCGCAGTGCGTGAAATTCTGTTGGCTATAGGCGAAAATCCCGAGCGTGAGGGCTTGCGTGAAACCCCCTCCCGTGTGGCTAAGATGTACGCCGAAATCTTCAAGGGCTTGCAGGACGACCCCTCACAGCACCTTAAAATCTTTAACGAGAGCAGCGGCCATGATGATTTAATTATAGTGCGGGACATCCCGCTGTATTCCGTCTGCGAGCACCATCTGCTGCCCTTTATAGGCAAAGCACACATAGCCTATATCCCCGGCAACAGCAATATAATCGGGCTTTCAAAGCTTGCAAGAATAACCGATACCTTTGCACGCAGGCCGCAGGTTCAAGAGCGGCTAACCGCACAAATTGCCGACTTTATTTACGATTCGCTAAACCCGCAGGGGGTGGCTGTCCTAATTGAGGCAGAGCATCTCTGCATGAACATGAGAGGCGCAAGGGCGGCGGGCTCTTTTACAACAACCTCCGCACTTAGAGGCACTATGCGCAAGGACGCCAAAACCCGTTCTGAGGTGATGTCTTTGCTTAAGGGTAACTAAATAAGGGTAATTAATAGATGACAAAATATATGTTTCCAAGTGATAAAACCCTAGTCATGGGCATTTTAAACGTAACCCCCGACTCCTTCTCAGACGGCGGCAGGTGGAACAGCATTGAAGCCGCTGTTTCTCATGCCCTGCAGATGGCAGAGGACGGCGCAGATATTATTGATATAGGCGGGCAATCCACCCGCCCGGGATACAGTAAAATAGGCCCTCAAGAGGAGCTTGACCGCCTTCTGCCTATCCTGCTTGCGTTTAAAGAGCATAGCCTCCCCCCTCTCTCTGTGGATACCTTCTACCCTGAGGTGGCTCAGGCAGCCATAGAGCACGGCGTGCATATAATCAACGACATTACAGGCTTTGCCGACGAGCGCATGATAACGCTAGCGGCAAAAACCGACGCAGGCTGCGTTGTAATGCACTCTGAGCCAAGCGAAGCTTCACCCGATATTATCGCTGATATTAAGGCCTTTTTTGCCCTAAGGCTTAAGGAGCTTATAAATGCGGGGGTAGACAGAGCAAGCGTCTGCCTTGACCCGGGAGTGGGCTTTGGCAAAACTCAGGAACAAAACCTGCTGGTGCTAAAAAGCTATGCCGATTTTGCAGAATTCGGCTGCATTACAATGGCAGCGGCCTCCCGAAAAAGAGTTGTGGGCATCCCCTGCGGCAACCCTCCCTTTAATGAGCGGCTGGCCGGCACACTTGCCGCACACACTGCGGCACAAATTGGCGGTGCAAGGGTTATACGTGCCCATGACGTTAAGGAGGCCGTGCAGGCCGCAAGGGTTATTGACGCACTTTTAAGTTGAAAATGGAAAATTGAAAGTTGAAAATTGCCTGCCTCTACGATTTTGCTGACCTCAGCAAAATCGGCATTAACACTGTGTCCGCTGTTCTGTACCAATATTTTTAATCCTTTATTGTTATTTTTTGAAAGACCTTGACTATTTGTTAAAATTCTTGTAAAATGTAGGTAAATCAAATTCTTGAGGAGGAATTTTAAAAATGAAAAAAATAGTTGCTTTAGTTCTGGCAATCTCACTTACAGCACTGGCTCTTACCTCCTGCGCACAAAAGAGCAAAAAGGTAAGCTCTCCCGATGATTTCGTCGGTGCAAGAATTGCAGTGCAGTCTGCTACCACAGCTTCAGACAGCGTTGATGAAATGGTTGCAGCAGGCAAAAAGATTAGCATTATGCGCTATGAGAAGGTAACCGAGTGCTTCTCTGACCTAAAACTCGGCCGTGTTGACGCAGTGTATGTAGACAGCGTTGTTGCCGCCTATTACACCAAGGACGACGATACCTACAACCGTGTATGGTTAAGCAACGAAGCAGAGCCTATGGGCATATGCCTGCGCAAGGATGCAACAAGCCTTGCTGCTGCCGTTGAGGCAGCAATCGATACCCTATATTACAACGGCAAGATTGCCGAGCTGGCAACCAAGCACTTTGGCGATGACTTTACCAAGGGTTTGCGTGAAGTTAAAGAAGCTCCGGTTATTCCTGAATTTGAAGGCCTTAAGAAGGCGGGCACTTTGACAATAGGCTCAGAGATTGGCTACCCTCCCATGGAGTACACAACAGACGACGGTTTGACCAATCAGGGCTTTGATATTGATGTAGCCAATGAGATAGGCAAGCTTTTGGGCGGTTTAAAGGTTGAGTTTGTTAACACCTCCTTCGACGGCATTTTTGCAGGTCTTGAAAAAGGACAGTATGACTGCATTATCTCTGCCATAAGCATTACAGAATCCCGTCAAGCAAAGTATATTTTAACAAAACCCTATGTCGCAAACGCCCTTTGCATAGTAACAAAGAAGTAAAAACCACACAAAGGGGCGATTATATCGCCCCTTATTAGTATTTGAAAGGGTTTTCTATATGGAGAGTTTAACAAAAATATGGAACTGGATGCCCGCTCTGTTAAAGGCCTCCGGAGTCACCTTAGAGCTTACTGTCGCCTCTGTTTTAACAGCCTTGGTTTTGGGGATATTCCTTGCTCTGGGCAAAATCTCAAAAAACAAGCCCATTAAATGGCTTTCCTCTGCTTACATATTCTTCTTTAGAGGCACACCGCTGCTTTTACAGCTGTTTTTTATCTATTATTCAATTCCAATGATGGTACCCGCATTAACCATACAAAGCCGCTTTGTTTCGGCATGGATAGCTTTCTCACTTAACGTGGCGGCCTATTTGGCCGAGATTATCCGTGCGGCCATTCAATCTGTTGACAAAGGCCAGCTTGAGGCCTCTAAGTCGTTGGGCTTAACCTATGCACAGTCCATGCGGCTGGTTATCATTCCACAGGCCTATCGCAGAATGATACCGCCTATTTGCAACGAGTTTGTTATGGTGCTTAAGGATACCTCCTTGGTTGCTATCATAGCTGTAACAGACTTAACCTTCCAAGCCAGAATTATAGCCTCTAACAAGGCCAGCACGCTGGTTTACATACCAGTTATGATAATCTACCTTATCTTAACAGGCATATTTACAACTGTATTTAACCGTTTAGAGAAGAAATTCTCTGTTTATGAATAGGAGGCCTAAGGAAATGTCTATTATAAGAACTGAGCATCTCTCAAAATCCTTTGGCTCTCTTCAAGTGTTAAAGGATATAAACCTAAGCGTGGAGCAGGGCGAGGTTATTGTTATAATCGGGCCAAGCGGTGCGGGTAAATCCACCTTCCTGCGCTCACTTAACGAGCTGGAGACAATAACAGGCGGCAAAATCTTTATTGATGAGCAGCTTGTAGAGGAGCGCAAGCACGGACATGTAGTGTTTACCCTTCCGCCCAAGGAAAAGGCCGCCTATCTGCTTGAAATGGGCATGGTATTCCAGCGTTTCAACCTCTTCCCCCACAAGACAGCGGCAGAGAACGTAATGCTTGCTCCCATTAACGTCAAAAACGTCACCAAGGAGGAGGCGCGGGCAAGAGCTGAGGCTCTGCTTACAAAGGTTGGCTTGGAGGATAAGTTTGACGAGTACCCCTCAAAGCTCTCCGGCGGGCAGCAGCAGCGTGTAGCCATAGCAAGAGCACTTGCTATGGAGCCTAAAATCATGCTCTTTGACGAGCCTACCTCTGCCCTTGACCCTGAGCTGGTTGGCGATGTTTTAAAGGTTATGCAGGAGCTGGCCGAGGACGGCATGACCATGCTGGTTGTAAGCCATGAGATGGGCTTTGCCAAAGGGGTTGCCGACAGAGTTCTGTTTATGTGCGACGGCATAATAGCCGAAGAGGGCTCGCCTGATGAGATTTTTAGCAATCCCCAAAACCCAAGAACCAAGCAATTCCTCAACGTTATACTTTAAGTTAAAGTACGAGAAAGGACGCAGGAATCCCAGCAAAACACTCTTCACAGCGTTTTGTGTGCGGACTCCCTGACACGTGGTGTCATGAGACGTAAAACCTTGCTTTCAACTAAACATAAAACCTTAATTTCAACTATCTGTCTATTTATAACAGCTATTATTTGGGGCTTAGCATTTGTAGCACAGCGCAGCGGCATTGACTACATGGGCTCATTCACCTACAATGCGGTAAGATTTGCCTTGGGCGCAGTCTCTTTACTCCCCTTGATATTCATACTGGAGAGAAAAAGCGGATTTTTAAAAACTGCGGGCTACGGACTTATCTGCGGCGTGATACTGTTTATTGCAAGCTCCCTTCAGCAGTTGGGTGTGGAGTACACAGGCTCTGCGGGCAAGGCCGGCTTTATAACAGGCCTTTACACGGTTATTGTTCCTATTGTGGGCATTTTCCTAGGGCGCAAGACCTCCGTTTTAACCTGGATAGCCGCCGTGCTTGCCCTTAGTGGCCTTTACCTGCTGAGTGTACCCAAGGGCTTGGGAAGCATTGGCATAGGAGATGTGCTGCTGTTTTGCGGTGCGTTCTTCTGGGCGGCGCATATCCTGCTGTTGGACAGGTTTTCTGCTAAGTTAAACCCGCTGCAATTTTCATCTGTGCAGTTTGGAGTGTGTGCCGCAATAAGCTTTGTATTCGCATTGATATTAGAATCCGGCAAATCCGGCAGACTGGATATGTCAGGCATTCTTGCGGGCTGGCTGCCTCTGCTTTACGGCGGCTTGCTCTCCGTTGGAGTGGCCTACACCTTACAGGTTGTGGGGCAGCGGCATGTAGAGCCTGCCAAGGCCTCTATAATCTTCTCGCTGGAATCCCTGTTTGCGGCTCTGGGTGCGGCTTTGATTCTGCATGAGCGCATGAGTCTAAACGGTTATATAGGCTCTGCCCTGATATTCTGCGGAATCATTCTTTCGCAAATACCTGCAAGAAAAAAGGAGGCTACCGCCTCCAATGGATAAGATTTTAATTAAGGGACTTAAAATTTTTGCCTTTCACGGGGCTATGCCTGAGGAAAAGGTAAGCGGGCAGAGCTTTATTCTTGACATAACACTGTATATGTCATTAAAAAAGGCCTGCACAAGCGATGCTTTAAACGACACCGTAGATTATGCCGCAGTTGTACAAGCTGCGGCAAAAGCTATGCTTAAAACAAGCTATAATTTAATAGAGCGTGCGGCTCAAGCCGTGGCGGACGCCATACTTGAGGAGTTTAATGCAGTGCAGACAGTGGAGCTGCTGCTCAAAAAGCCGGACGCACCTATCAGCGCAGAATTTGACTATGTTGCAGTCAGCATTACCCGTTCAAGGGAAGGCTTGGAGGGACCCGTATGCAAGCAGTAATAGGCCTTGGAAGCAATCAAGGGGACAGAAGAGCCAATCTTGCCTCCGCATTAAACGCATTAGAGAGGCTGCCTCTGGTTGCAGAGGTGAGGGCTTCGGGAATATACCAAACCCCGCCATTTAAGGTAAGCGGTGAGCAGCAGGATTTTTACAATTGCTGTGCCCTTATTGCCTCTAATTTAAGCCCTGAGGCTCTGCTTGGTGCCTGCTTGGGTATAGAGGCCGCCATGGGCAGAACACGCACAGAGGGCCTTGTAGACCCCCGTATCATCGACCTAGATTTGCTGCTGTATGAGGGTGAAGAGAGGCAATCAAATGAGCTTACGCTGCCCCACCCCCGCATTGCAGAGCGGGCATTTGTGCTGCTGCCCTTAAGGGAGCTATTCCCCGCCCTTAATGTATTTGGCTTTGACTACTCTGCGGCTCTTAACTCGCTTGATACAAGCGGCATATATAGTTTAACCACTTAAAAAGTGAATTGTCTTTGCGGCCTATTTTGCGCCCGTCTGCGTCTTCCTCCTTGCCGGACACAAAATATTCTCGCAAATCCTGCATCGTTTTCAAGCGGTTCAACTATACAAACCTGCCCCGCCAAAGGATAAGCCTTGGCGGAGCGGTTAATTAATTGGGTATATCTAAAAACCTAACCTGTAGGGGCAGACCTACGTGTCTGCCCAAAGACCGGGATTATGCGGCAATCAGGGCAGACACTTAGGTCTGCCCCTACAAACGAGTGAGGGTCTTAATTTTTACCAAATACAAGCCAGTTTATACTAACTCCAAGAGCTTTAGCCAGCGCAACCAGCTCTATGTCAGAAACAAAGCGATTACCGGATTCTATCCTGTTAATGGCCATGCGGTCAAGCATAATGCCGTCAAGCTCCAGCTTTGCCGCTAAATCTTTTTGGGTTAAAATCGGCATCCTTGCCTTGCGCGATTCTCGAACTCTAACACCGCAGATATTTTTTCTATCCTCCGGCTCAAGAATATGCATAAAAATGTCCTCCTTGTAAGAACTTTATATTGCAATTAATTTTAAATGTGGTAAAATTAATTATGTGGTAATAATTTTGCAAAACGTTACAGCTTATCCTAACAAGCATATCTTATTTGTGAATATATTTTAACCGTATTAAGAAATTTATGGTGAAGATTCCGTTCATTTGCCGTTTTTTGTGTTTTTCTGCACTTTAGACAAAAGTATACAAATTTGGTCCTTATGCTGCAATTATTCTATTTTACTACAGAGGTGGCCATATGTCAATTGTTTATCTTATCATACCCTGCTACAACGAGGAGGAGGTTTTGCCCGAAACCTCCAAGCGTTTGCTTGAAAAAATAGGCTCTTTGATTAAAGAGGGTCTTATAAGCTCCAAAAGCCGCATTGTGTTTGTAAACGACGGCTCAAAGGACAAAACGTGGGAGATGATAACACAGCTAAGCAAAGAGCATGATGAAATCTCCGGCATAAAGCTTGCACATAACAGGGGGCATCAAAACGCTCTGCTTGCGGGTTTAATGACAGTCAGAGAGCACTGCGACTGCGCTATCTCTCTTGACGCCGATTTACAGGACGACATTAATGCAATTGATGAGTTTGTCAAAAAATATCATGAGGGCTGCGATGTTGTTTACGGCGTGCGCAACAGCCGTGAGAAAGACAGCTTTTTCAAGCGCAGCACAGCTCTGGGCTTTTACAAGCTGATGAAGGTGCTGGGTGTAGAATGCGTTTATAATCATGCTGATTACAGACTTATGAGCAAGCGTGCGCTGGATGCTCTGTCTGAATATAAAGAGGTTAACCTGTTTTTAAGAGGCATAGTGCCCCTTATAGGCTTTCGCAGTGATTATGTCTACTATTACAGAAATGAGCGTTTTGCAGGCGAGAGCAAGTACCCCTTTAAAAAGATGCTGGCCTTTGCCTTAGAGGGCATAACCTCCTTTAGCGTTAAGCCCTTAAGAATTATTTCCACCTTAGGGGTGGTAATATCCATGCTAAGCGTTTTGGGGCTGCTGTATGCTATTATTTCAAAGCTTTTTGGCAGCACCGTGCCCGGCTGGACAGCCATTGTGGCCTCAATCTGGCTGCTGGGAGGCATACAGCTATTCTGTCTTGGTGTTTGCGGGGAGTATATAGGCAAGATATATTCAGAGATTAAAGGCAGGCCAAGGTTTTTGATTGAGACCTTTTTGAACAAGGAGTAGGGGCAGACCTATGTGTCTGCCCAGATTGCCGTAAAGTGTACATCTTTGGGCAGACCACATAGGTCTGCCCCTACCGATTTTTATAGATAATCTGCTGTAAAACCCCTGAAAACCAACCAAAATTCCCCTTATGCTTAAAGAATTATTTGTGTCTCATTAACAAATTGTTTTAATTTTGCATTTTTACTTGCTTTTTTTATCTTTTTGTGTTATTATTTTATATAAGAAGAATAAAGTGTAATGAAGGAGTGGGGCAACCCGCTCTTTTGATTTGTTGGAGGCTGGAGTGTATTGAGTAAACAAAAAGGCGGTATAACCGTAGGAGCTGTGTGGAAGCTGGCACAGCCCATTGCACAGGAGCTGGGGCTTACAATCTGGGATGTCCGTTTTGTTAAAGAGGGCACGCTTAAATATTTGCGTATCTTCATAGACAAACCTCAGGGGGTTAACATTGAGGATTGCGAGCGTATGAGCCGTGCTGTGGACTCCCCACTTGACGAGCTTGACCCCATAGATCAGAGCTATATTTTAGAGGTCTCCTCCCCGGGTATAGAGCGGGAGCTCTCCCGCCCCGATCACTTTGAGCTTATGAGAGGCAAGGAGGTTCTGGTTAAGCTATTTAGGCCTGACGAGAGCGGCCAAAGGGATTTTGTTGCAGAGCTTGTTGGCTTAGAGGGCAGTAATATCCTGTTTAAGGATTTAGACGGCACAGCTTTTGAAATTCCTAAAAAAGAGGCCTCATCTGTTAGGCTTTATGAAAATTTTGAAGAAAATAATATAACGAAGGAGTAAAACAGCTATGGCAAAAAATGCAAATGTTGAAATATTCGAGGCACTTGCCCTATTTGAAAAAGAGAGGGGCATTCCTATTGAATATATGATAGAAAAAATAGCGGGAGCTATTCAGGTTGCCGTTAAAAAGGGGCACGGGGGCAACGACGACATCATAATCAACATAGACCCTATTACAAATACCTTTGATGTGCTTATACGCAAAACAGTTACAGACGACGTGCTTGACCCCGACAGGGAGATTCTTCCTGAGGACGCTATACGCTATGATAAGCGTGCTGTTATAGGCGAAAAGGTCTCCATTAAGCTGGAGACAAAGGAGTTTGGCCGCATAGCCGCTCAAACCGCCAAGCATGTTATACGTCAGGGCATAAGAGAGGTTGAAAGAGGGCAGGTTTTGCAGGAGTTCCAGTCTAAAAATCAGGAGCTTGTCTCTGCCACAGTTGAGCGTGTGGACGAGCGCACAGGTGCTGCCACAATAAGGATAGGCAAGGCCGAGGCTGTACTTACCAAAAACGAGCAGGTAGGCGATGAAATCCTTCGTGAGGGCGACCAAATCAAGGTGTTTATTGTGGATGTTAAAGAGACAGAGAAGGGCCCTAAGGCCATAATCAGCCGCTCACATCCCGGGCTTGTAAAAAGGCTGTTTGAAAATGAGGTGCCTGAGATATTCGACGGCACAGTTCAAATAAAATCAATTTCAAGAGAGGCAGGCTCAAGAACAAAGCTTGCCGTTTATAGCGAGGACCCCAACGTTGACCCTGTAGGCGCATGTATAGGCGCAAGGGGCGCACGTGTTAACAAGATAGTAAGCGAGCTTGGCGGAGAAAAAATAGACATAATCCAATTCAGCGAAGACCCAATTGAGTTTATAAGCGGTGCGCTCTCTCCCGCCAAGGTTATCAGTGCAGAGATAGACCCTGAGGCACAAAAATCATGCAGGGTAACAGTTCCCGACGGACAAATTTCACTCGCAATCGGCAACAAGGGTCAAAACGCCCGCCTTGCCGCAAAGCTTACCGGTTGGAAGATAGATATAAGGCCGGAGAGCGGATTTTTTGGCGAAGAGTGATTTTTATAAATTAGACCCCTATTTACTCACCCGTTCCGTAGGGGCAGACCTATGTGTCTGCCCAGAGTACCGTAGAATGCCCGTTTTTGGGCAGACACATAGGTCTGCCCCTACCGATTTTTTAGAGATACCCAATTTAGCGTAACAACGGAGGAAGAGGCAATGCTCAAACCCAAAAAGCTCCCCCTGCGCATGTGCTCGGGGTGCAGAGAAATGAAGCCAAAGCGTGAGCTTGTGCGCATTGTGCGCAGCCCAAGCGGCGAAATTTCCCTTGATTTAAAAGGCAAAGCCCCGGGGCGAGGCGCATATCTTTGCAAAAACCCCGAATGCTTTAAAAGGGCAAGGAAGATAAAGGCCTTTGAGCGGGCTCTTTCAACGGAAAAAATTAAAGTTCAAATTCCTGATGAGGTATTTGAGCGCATGGAGGAGGAGTTATCGACATGAATGACAGGTTCTTATCATTGCTGGGGCTGGCACGCCGTGCAGGCAAATGTGAGCTGGGCTTTGATGCAGCAAAGGAATCCATAATAAAAAACAAGAGTCGCCTGTTGGTTCTGGCCTCCGATATATCACCCAATACCGAAAAGAACATTAACTTTTTCGCAAGCGAAAATGGAACAACAACGGTATTTAAAACCGAATATACAGAGGAAGACCTATACGGAGCTATTGGAAAATCTGTTAAAATCATATCCTTAACAGATTCCGGCTTTGCAAAAAAGGCACTCGCACTGCTTAATGAAGCATCAGGAAAGGAGTAATGTCTATGCTAAATGAAATTAAATTTAAAGTAAGCGATATAGCAAAAGACCTTAACATGACAAACAAGGATTTACTTGAGGTGGCAAAGGTGGTTGCGCCTGCACGCAAGCTCTCAAGCACATCATCTATGGCGGAGGCGGAGCTGGACGGCATATTTACAGCTTTAACCACACAGGCAGCAGTTGAAAGTCTGGACGAATTTTTTGCTCAGGCCGCACCTATTGCACCTTCAAAGGAAGAGCCTGTTATTCCGCCGGAAAATATAGTTATAATTGAAGTGCCTGAGGAGGTAAAACCTGCTCCTAAGGCAAAGCCGGTGAATCAAAAGCCGCAAAATGAGCAAGCTAAGCAGGGAGCAAAGCAGCACGATAAGTCTAAAAAACCTCAAGCGCAGCCCAAGCCTCAGCTTAACCGCCTACAGCAAAACGCTGTAAGCAATATACCCAAGGTTACACAAAATGCACAAACATCTGCTTCTGAGGCGGGCAAGCGCACAGTTGATACCCGTGCCTCTCACTTTAACGCCGATAAGTACAACGAGAAGTACGACGTTCTTGCCTCTCAAAAAATCACTACAGAAAACACTGTATCTAAACAGAAGCTAACTCAAAAATCCCAGCAATACCGCAAGCCGAGGGGTATGCGCAAGCAAAGGGAATCTGAGCAGCAGCGTTTGCAGCGTATTGAAAAGGAAAGGCAGAAGAAGCAGCTTATCATTCAAATACCCGAGAGCATTACTGTTTCTGAATTTGCCCTGCGTGCCAAGGTTACAGCCACAGAGATTATTAAAAAGCTCATGCTCATGGGCACTTTTGTAACTATCAATGACGTAATAGACTTTGACACTGCCTATCTTATTGCAAGTGAGTTCCACATTAAGGCGGAGCGTGAGGTTGTTATAACCATAGAGGAGAGAATTATAGACGATTCTGAGGACGACGAGGGCACCCTTGTCTCCCGTTCTCCTGTTGTGGTTGTTATGGGTCACGTTGACCACGGCAAAACCTCAATTTTGGATGCTATCCGTTCCTCTGATGTTGCTGCCGGCGAGGCAGGCGGCATTACTCAGCACATAGGTGCTTACAGGGTTGAGGTTAGCGGCCAAAAAATCACCTTCCTTGATACCCCTGGTCACGCCGCATTTACAACCATGCGTGCCAGAGGCGCAAACATCACAGATATAGCAGTGTTGGTTGTTGCCGCAGACGACGGCATCATGCCCCAAACCATAGAATCCATCAACCATGCCAAGGCAGCAGAGGTTTCTATAATTGTGGCCATAAACAAAATGGATAAAGAGGGCGCAAAGCCTGAGGTTATCAAGCAGCAGCTAACAGAGCACGGCCTTGTTCCCGAGGAGTGGGGCGGCGATGTTATCTGTGTGCCTGTTTCAGCTAAGACAGGCATGGGGATAGAGGAGCTGTTGGAGAACATCCTGCTTATCTCTGAGGTTAAGGAGCTTAAGGCCAACCCCACAAGAGCCGCAAAGGGCACAGTTATTGAGGCCAGACTGGATAAAGGCCGCGGCCCAATTGCAACAGTGCTTGTGCAAAACGGCACTCTTAACGCAGGTGATATTGTGGTTGCAGGCACAACCGTTGGCCGTGTAAGAGCTATGACAAACGAGCGTGGCGAGCGTGTAGAGGCCGCAGGCCCTTCTGTTCCCGTTGAGATTATAGGCCTAGACGAGGTGCCCTCCGGCGGAGACATTGTAAACTCCGTTTCAGACGAACGTCTTGCCCGTGAGCTTGTTGAGCAGCGCAGACACAGCCAAAAGGAAGAGCTGTTCAGCCAGCAAACCAAGGTTACTCTGGATAATCTGTTTGACCAGATGCAGCTTGGTGAGGTTAAGGAGCTTAAAATAATAGTCAAGGCAGATGTTAACGGCTCTGTAGAGGCCGTTAGGCAGTCCCTTGAAAAGCTTTCAAATGAAGAGGTTAGAGTTAATGTTATTCACGGCGGCGTAGGTGCTGTAAGCGAATCTGACGTTATGCTCGCCAATGCCTCCAACGCTATAATAGTTGGCTTTAACGTGCGCCCCGACCCTGTGGCCGCCACAAATGCTGTTACTGCGGGAGTAGAAATCCGCCTCTACCGTATTATTTATGAATGCATAGAGGAGATTGAAAGCGCAATGAAGGGTATGCTTGCGCCTAAGTTCCGTGATGTTGAGCTTGGCCGTGCAGAGGTTAGGCAGGTTATGAAAATCTCCTCCTTTGGCACAATTGCAGGCAGCTATATAACCAGCGGCAAGATTCAGCGTTCTTCAAACATCCGTGTTGTGCGTGACGGCATAGTTATAGCTGAGGATAAGCTCATATCTCTGCGCCGCTTCAAGGACGACATGAAAGAGGTTAAAGAGGGCTACGAATGCGGCATAGGTCTTGAAAAATTCAACGACATTAAAGAGGGCGACATTCTGGAGGCCTTTATTATTGAGGAATACAGAGACTAGTTCAATTGACAGTTGAAAATTGAAAGTTGAAAGTTATACGGGCAGGCTTTGCTTTCCCGTACCGGAATTGAGTAGCTTTATTAGCCCTTATTAGCTCCCGTAGGGGCAGACCTATGTGTCTGCCCGAAAAGTTACAGTGGTGCACCAAATAAGCCTAAAACAAGAAAAGCTGCGTCATTGCGAGCACGCAACCAAGCTGCAATAACAGTAAAGTATGGTGTGCGAAGCAATCCAGTGGAACAAGGCCAGATGTTCAACAGCAGCATAAGGTTTTAGCGCACTGGATTGCTTCGCACTCGTAACCGCATGGTAAATTCAAGCTTAGCGGTGCTCGCAATGACGCACGTCAACGGGGCGATAAAAAATTAACAGCCCTCCCGCTCTCACACCTCCTGCTTAGTATGCGGGCGAATGCAATTCGCCCCTACGAAACAGGCCTTACGGAGCAGTATAAATTAGTTTTTTAAAGCTTCTCAATCATCAAAAATGGAGGAAAGTGTTGGGTTTAACTCAACATCTGATATTTCATGAATCATAAAATGGGCAGAATAAACGAGGATGTCAAGCGTGAGCTTTGCGACATTCTCCGCACAGTCAAGGACCCCCGTGTAAGCGGCTTTCTCTCTATTGTAAATGTAGATGTAACCAACGATTTATCCTATGCAACCGTTTATATCTCTGCAATAGAGGGTATGGAGACAGCTCAGGCCTCTGTTAAGGCTCTTAAGGGCGCAGCAGGCTATATCCGCACAGAGCTGGGACATCGTCTTAGTCTTAGGCATGTGCCTGAGCTGCGCTTTGTTGCAGATGATTCCCTTAGCAAAAGTGCCGAAATAAGCAAAAAGCTAAAAGAGATTATGGAGAGTGAAGCCATTGAAGATAATCCGAAGTGAAGCCATAGCCTTTCTTAAAGAGCACGATAATTACCTTATTTTATCGCATCAATATCCCGATGGTGATACCTTGGGCTCTGCTTTTGCGCTCTGCCGCCTTTTAAGGCGGCTGGGCAAGAAGGCCAACGTGGAATGCAATGACCCTATCCCCCCCAGATTCTCTTACTTACATGCAGATTTACCAAAACAAAGCTTTGAACCGGAGTGCGTAACTGCTGTTGACGTGGCAGACACCAAACTTTTGGGTTCAAGGCTTAATAAGCTTTACGGCGATAAAATCCAGCTGTGCATAGACCATCACGGCTCTAATTTGGAGTATGCCGAAAAGCTTTTGCTGGATGCCAATGCAGGAGCTGTAGGCGAGATGATCTTTGAAATATACAGGGACATAGGCGTGCCGCTGGACAAGCCTGCGGCTGAGGCTCTGTACACAGCTATAGCAACCGATACAGGCTGCTTTAAATACAGCAACACCACCCCCAAAACCCTGCGCATTTCTGCTGAGCTTATGGAGCTTGGCGTTAATGTGGAGGGCATTAACCGCTTGATGTTTGACCTTAATTCCAAGGCCAGACTTGCGCTGCAGGTTATGATACTGGACTCCCTGCGCTATGATTTAAACGGCCGCTGTGCCTCTATATTCATAACCAAGGAGATGCTTGAACGCACAGGCGCAACAGACGATGAAATCGAGGGCTTCTCCTCCCTGCCCCGCACCATAGAGGGCGTGGACTGCGGCATTACCTTTAGAGAATCTGACGACGGCTTTAAAATTTCTGTGCGCACTACCTCTGCTCTTAACGCCTGCGAGATTTGCCGCTCACTGGGCGGCGGCGGACACCCCGCAGCGGCGGGCTGCCGAGCGGATTCTCCTTTAGAGGCGGCCTATCAACAGGTTATTGCGGCGGTGAAGAAGTTTTTATGAGTAACGGTATTTTAATAATAGACAAGCCTGCGGAGTTTACCTCCTTTGACGTTATAGCAAAGCTAAGGGGTATGCTTAAAATACGCAAGCTGGGTCACGGCGGCACTCTTGACCCAATGGCAACGGGAGTTCTGCCTATCCTAGCGGGCACGGCTACCAAGGCCATGGACATACTCCCCATTGGCGAAAAAGAATACATAGCCGGCTTTAAGCTGGGCTTGCGCACAGATACTCAGGATATAACGGGCAGGGTGCTCTCAGAACAATTGTTTCATGTGAAACAATCTGAGTTTTTGCCTCTACTCTCCGACTTTACAGGGGATATAATGCAAACGCCGCCCATGTATTCGGCGGTGCAGGTTAACGGGGTGCGCCTTTACGATTTAGCAAGGCAGGGTGTAGAGGTTGAGCGCAAGGCAAGAGCCTGCACTATACACAGCCTGGAGCTGCTGGATTTTAACGAGGAACAGGCAAGCGGCACATTAAAGCTCCTGTGTTCAAGGGGGACTTATGTGCGCACCATTATTGCGGATATAGGCGAAAGGCTGGGCTGCGGTGCGGCCTTAACCTCTTTGCGGCGGACGCTCTCAGCAGGCTTTAGCCTTGAGGGTGCTCTAACTCTTAAGGAGGCGCAGGATAAAACAGACGAGGGCACTCTGCACAGCTTTATACAGCCAATAGACATTGCATTTAAGGTTTATCCTGCCGTAGAGGTCAGCCAAAAGCAAGCAATCAGATTTTTAAACGGCGGTGCATTGAGCTTGGATTATATAAGCTTTGAGAGTGATGCAGCCTTTCACAGGCTATACGACCCCCAGGGCGCATTTTTAGGCTTAGGCGAGGCCGACATTGAAAAGGTCGAGATGAAGGTTTACAAGCTATTTGGCCGGCCTTAATTCTTTTCTTTTTGGAATAAAAGAAAAGAATCAAAAGAAAATCAGCCCGCACACTTTTATTTGTGCATTTCGCAGCTTCATGCCTGCGTTTTTAATCTTAAGGATTTGTATAAAATGCTTCAAACCAATGAAATTACATTTATCCCCAACTCCACAGCCATTGCCCTTGGCATATTTAACGGCATTCACAGGGGACATACTAAAATTATAAGCACTGCCGTAAAATGCGGCGGTGATATTGTTGTATTCAGCTTAAAAAACTCAAACAAAAAGGGCGGCAAGCTGCTAACACAATCCATGCGCACAAATATATTAGAGCGCATGGGCGTAAACACCCTGCTTGAGCCTGATTTTGAACAGCTGCGCAGCCTCTCCCCCTCTGAGTTTGTCAGCGATATACTCAAAGCTACCCTTAACGCCCAAAATGTAGTCTGCGGCTTTAACTACCTCTTTGGCAAAGGTGCTCAGGGCACGCCAGAGCTGCTCTGTGAGCTCTGCGCTAAACAGGGAATAACAGCCCATGTGCTCCCTCCTGTGGAGGAGGACGGTGCGGCGGTGAGCTCCTCCCGCATTATAGCACTGCTGCAAAATGGAGATGTTAAGGCGGCGAACCGCCTTCTTGGCCGACCCTTCTGCTATGATTATGAGGTGCAGTACGGCAATCAGGTGGGGCGGCTAATGGGCACTCCTACCTTTAATCAGCATTTTGAGCCTGATTTTTGCATACCAAAATTTGGCGTGTATGCCTCCATAGTCCGCTACGAGGGCGCACTCTATTCAGCTGTGACAAACATAGGCATCAAGCCGACTGTAGGCTCTGCCTTTCCTCTTTCTGAAACCTGGATACCCAACTTTAACGCCGATTTATACGGCAAAAGGGTTGAGGTATTTTTGCAGGAGTTTTTGCGGGATGAAGCAAGGTTCTCGGGTATTGATTTGCTGCGGGAGGCCATTTTAAAGGATGCGGAGCGTGCGTTGGAGATTTTTAATGCTGCGAGCCCTAAGGCTTTGCTATGAGAGGCCGGTGAGGATTATGTATTTTTCTTATTCTCAGATAAACAGCCCTATTGTGGATATAGTTTTAGGCTGCTATATTGCGTTCTTTGTTCTATGGTTTGTCGGCTTGGTAATTTATAGTGCTGTCTCAAAAGCTACATGGGATAAATCTATTAAGGCGCAGTCATACCTGAATGCAATTTCACTCAATCTTTTAATAGCTACCATGTTGCTGCCGCTTTTTGCAATACCGCTTATAATTGGGATTTCCATAGCATTTTTCTTTATGCACAACAAAGAGGTTTTGCGCTGGGGCTTTAAGGGCTACTTAGGCTTCCCCAAAGAATTCAACATTGATTCAAATGGATATTGGGTGCGTGATTGGTACACTTATGTAGACTCTCTGCCCAAGGACTTAATAGATGACTACCAGAAGACACTCCCGCCAATTGAAACCCTCAAGGTAAAATTTGCGCCTTTCTTTTTCTCAACAATTTCCCTTCCTATTGTTTTATCAATAGTTTTAAAGCTTATAATTCCGCTGACTCCCCACGCAGTGTAGTAAAAAAATTAACGATGGTGAGCATATGAAAAAAGTACTAGTAGGTATGAGCGGCGGTGTGGATTCCTCCGTTGCGGCACTTCTTCTTAAACAGCATGGCTTTGATGTGTACGGCGTAACCCTCAAGCTAAGGCCTGACGAGTACATGCAGGGAAGTCTTGCAGGTGGCTGCTGCTCCCTTGATGATATTGAGGACGCACGCCGTGTCTGCGCTGCGCTGGATATTCCACACTATGTTTTTAACTTTGTGGATCTATTCAGCAAAAAGGTAATCGACTACTTTGCAAATGAATACATAATAGGCAGAACTCCCAACCCCTGCATAGCCTGCAACCGCTATATCAAATTTGAGGAGCTGCTGAGCCGTGCCCTCGCCATGGGCATGGATTATGTGGCCACAGGGCACTATGCCCGCATCAAGCAGAGCGCAGACGGCCTGCGCAGGCTGTACAAAGCTCCCTCTCCAAAGGATCAGAGCTATGCTCTTTTCAGCATTAATCAGCAGCAGCTCGCCCACACCCTCTTCCCCCTTGGAGACATTGAGGATAAGGCACTCACCCGCCGCCTTGCTCAGGAGCACAAGCTCCCCGTGGCCTTTAAGCCGGATAGTCAGGAAATCTGCTTTGTTGAAAATAATGATTACGCCGCATTCCTGCAAAAATACGGCAATTTTAGCTTTAAAGAGGGCAATTTTGTCGATAGAAACGGCCATATCTTAGGCAGACACAAGGGCATAGCGCACTACACCATAGGCCAGCGCAAGGGCTTGGGAATCAGCTTTGGCAAGCCTATGTATGTCACTAATATTGATGCTAAGGCGCAAACAGTCACACTGGGCGAGGAGGGCGAGCAATACAGTCAAACCCTAATTGCCGATGATGCAAATTGGATAACGCAAAAGCCCGAGGAGGGCGCAAGAATACAGGCAAAAATACGGTATTCCGCAAAGCCAGCCGCTGCCGTGATAAATCACACGAAGAGCGGAGGCTTTAGCCTGTGCTTTGATGAGCCTCAGCGTTCAATAACCCCCGGGCAGGCTGTGGTGATTTATGACGGTGATGAGGTGCTTGGTGGGGGGAGTATTGTAAACTGAAATATAAAAACATCCCCTGCATTATGTTGCAATAAGCATAATGCAGGGGATTTGCTTGTGTTGTTATAGCTCTATATCGTTGCCCCAAATATGCAGGCTTGACACCTCGTTAGGGTTTACGACTGTGCCCAGAGCAAGCCTTAAATCAATGGTTTCGCCTAGCAGGCCATCAATATCACTATTGATATAAAGCTTTTCGCCATTATTCATTATAAAATAGGCCTTATCATGCTCATATTCCAGCTTGATGTCGCTGCCCTTACCCTCAATATACAGGTTTAGAGGCGTAAGGCGTATGCTTGCTATTTGCCATTCCTCATTCATCACTGTTATTTTTTTATTCAGAGTGAAAACCTTGCCTAAACCAACCTTATCCACAGTAAATACTGCATTGCATAGCCCTTTGGTGCGAGATATTTTCTCTCTGCTTCTATTGCAAACAATAATATAATTTTTCAAATCCTCCGGTTTTATGTCTGTGCGGTTAAAGCCAAAGGATATATCTGCATTTAAGCTCAGTGCCAGTGTGATTCTGCCCTCCTGCTCAAGGGAGTACACGCTTGTAGCTTCAAAAACATCACCCGTGCTGATATTCTTAAACGCAAAGTCCGGCGTTGGCTGATTTTTATCGGTGACAATGCCTATATACAGCACCTTTCTTTCATCATAACCAAGGCTGTGTATACCTATGCTATCAATATATGAGTTGGGATATTTATCAGAGAAACTCAGCCCTTGTGTGCCAAGCGGGAAGGTGTAGACATCATCACCTGTATCATTTTGAAGAGTGCCTGCCTGCACCTTGGTGTATGCAGAATCAGGTATATGCTCCACGCTGTTGTATACCTCAGCCAGATTATTAAATTTAAAGCCTATGCTCTGGTGGGTTAAAACGGTATCCACAAAATTGCCAAGAATCAGCTTAAGCTGCTTACCCTCCGGCTTAAGAGCGGGATTTTGTGCAGAATTCGTCTTAACTCCATTATAAGCGGCCTCAAAGCTGGCTTGATTTGGCACGGCGGCTTTATCCAGCCTGTTGGTGTGCAGGGGATACTTTGTGCCCTCACATTCAATATAAGCCTCCAAGCTTTGGGCAGAGAGCAGAGATTTACGAAATTCGCTGTTCTCCTGCAAGGGTGAGCCGTCCAGTGTTTGAAGGTCAAAATTGATGTAGAAGCTCACGTCATCGCAAATTATGTCCTTAACAAGGATTTCCATATTGCCATTGGTTATTTTTTGATTGATATTTGTACCTATCTGTTCAAAAACGGTATCAGATACAAGCTTTACGCCATCAACATACACATGGCCTGAAGCTCCCCCAACTGCAAATGGGTATCCCTTGTAAAGCCCAAGAGCAGTTACGCACGCAGCTATAACCAAAACTGCCGCCACGGGTATAACTGCAAGCTTTTTAAAATGTATCTTATTGCGGGTATCTGTGTCCTCTGCCCCTATCATGCGCAAGGTCTCCTTCTTGAATTCCTCGCTTAAGCTCTCCTTTGACAATGCTGCTCTATAGGTTTTTTTAAAATCAGTCATAATCATAGTCCCCTTTCAATTTTTCTTGCAGCAGCTTCCTTGCCCTGCACAGCTGTGATGTTATTGTGGATTCCTTCAATCCCAGTGATGTTGCAATTTGCGCCGCACTCATGTCCTCAAAATAGAACAGATGTATCACACTCCTGTATTTTGCGGGGAGACCTTGCACCGCCTCCCGCACCTCGCTGTGCTCGTCCTCTTGGGTCGCAATAGGCTCAGCTGCATTTTCATCCTCAGGATAAATATGTCTAAACCAAGCGGAGCTTTGCAACTTACGGCAGCAGTTTAGTGTAACTCTTATAAACCATGCCTTTTGATGCTCTTCACTTTCAAATACAGTATCTGCTTTAGCAAAGCGGAAGAACACCTCTTGGAACACATCCTCTGCATTGGCTCTGTGCTTAAGCTGCGCAAGAGCAAGACGAAACACCATATCTGAGTATGCTTCCATGGCCTGCTCTATTTTGGAATTGGTGCATAAAGCTTTGTTTTTCATCTCTTTCCCCTTTCACTAATAATACCCCGCAAGCAGTAAAAAAACTGCAAAGCAATTAAAATTTGCTTTACAGTTTTTGAAGGTTGTGGCGCAAGCTTAAACAACAAATCCTCTTTAAACCAAACCTATAAAATAAAAAGGTATTCCAAATGATATATACATTATCAAGAAAAAAATAGTATTAAAGGTTACATATAAAGCTAATTCTTTAAATACTCCTTTTTTAGCAAAATGGCTCTTTAGCTTTTTAAAAAAAGATTTAGGGTGTAAAATATCCCAAGAGTTAAATCTTATAGCACGTCCCAGATATATTCCCAGCACTACAAAAAATATAATAATAAATCCACTTATAAATAATATAAGATAATCTGATACATTAAGCTTTAAAGGGTCAACCATTATCATCAAAAAAACATATTGAAGTATTACGATGTTAGCTAAGGTATTGATAACCCCTGACAGAGCAAAAGAAAAGGTTGATACAATATCGTACCAAATCGGCACTTCTTTTTCGTCGTCATCTCGGTGGGTTAAATTAAGCTCTGTTATTAAGTATCCTGAATTAGGTAAAAATAAAAACCATATTAATAATCCAATTAAGAATAAAACTAAAGCAATGGCTCTAATAAAAATAATGTTAAAATTTGCACTTACCCAGAACAATATAAAAGTAACTGTTAAATTAATTAATAAAATAACCAATGGAAAAAGAGATAATTTGAAATTTTTCAACATTGGTCTAAAAATTTTAACTTTAAACAGTATAGGCCGCAATCTAATTGTAATATATGCAAATGCATTTAATAAAATTGTTGCTAAAAGCAACGTACTTAACCTCAAGCTTATACCTCACCTTTCTTTTAGTATCCTATTAGCCGGATATTAGCCGGCACACAATCGATATTTTTCCGCTTTTCGATATTATTAAGCAAGCTCACTGATTATTTGTATTGTTTTCATTATCCATTCCAGTGCTCCGTCAAAACGGTATCCATTAAACCCTGCTTCATTTAAAATACCGGCAACCTCATCTTTGGATATATCCGCATTGATAAGCCCTTTTAATCCGCTGCGTTCTTTTGCAATCTCCCGCACATAGTCAAGATAAGTGCCGGAGTAACCAAAGCCGGTAGCATAGTTTGCCGGATCTGCAACCGCTTGAGTTACCATTTCTTCTGTGTCTTCATAAAATAGGCTGCGCCCGTTATCATAAAGCGGATAAAAAGACTCATTTGTGCCGCTCATTTTAATAGCGATATTAGAAAGATGCCTGTCATCCTGTCTGGTGATAAAATCCAGTAAAATCATTCGAGCAATATCGTCTTTATACTGCGGACGGACTGAAATCAAATTTTGATATTCATTATCAGAGCGCACACCATCGAACAATCGGCGAAAATGCACAATATACTCTTTAGAAAAGTCGTATAAGAAAGCGGAGAACACCGTATCCTTATCAATACGATAAGCAGGACAGCAAGGAACTCCCAGCTTTTGTGCCAATAGATATACTGCCACTTCCGATTCCACATCAGTTGTCAACGGACTAATACGCTGCTTATAAATACCGTATTGACCATTATAAACACCGTAGCGTTTAATATTATAACCTTCCGGCGTATCAATGCTGTCTCCAGTCAGATCGATTTTTTGATGGAAAACGGAATCAAAAACATCGGTTATTACTGTGTCCAGCTGTTCATCTTCTGAGTGGGAAACCCAAAGCAAATCCTTAGGATGTATGCCTCTTGTAATTTCAGCAATGCGCAGCACATCATAGTGAGACAGGCCGCAGCGGAACAATATCCGCTCGATGTCACGTCTGTCACGGCTGACGACACGCTCAGACAAAAATTCGGTGAATTGTTCCGGAGTCCATACCTTCGTACTGCGAGTATAGAGAGAAACAGCTTCATTGTAATCCGGTTGAATAAAATTGACTGCGTTGGCACTATCAATAGTGCCAATAACAGCACTATCCCACTTGAAAAAGCGAGTGCCGCTTGTTGCTGCTTTTCTTCCATCAGAGGGTTTTGCGGCATCGGCGGGGATTTTATAGAATTTTCCATCCTTCACAGCACCGGAAATTTTGCCTTCATGGCAAAGTACACGCACTCGCCTATCAGAAATATTCCATTTTTCAGCCACTTGCTGCGCCGTTATATATTCATCGTTCAAAAAGAGCACTTCCTCTCGCATATAAATAGTATACTACACATTCGGAATAATGTCAATTATAATATTCCTTTGAGCTTCCCATTTTTCAAGAGGAGAAGAAAGAGGGCTGAGTAGAAGGCGGGAAGAAGAGAAAAGAGAAAAAAGAAGAGTGAAAAGAGAAAAGTACAAACCGGCGAACCCGTTTTTATCTTTCACTTTTCACTCTTCACTTTTCACTTCGGCGATTTATCGCCGGTTTGGCACCCCCGGCCAGAATCGAACTGACAACTAAGTCTTAGGAGGACCTTGTTATATCCATTTAACTACGGGGGCCGATACTCTGCATTATGTATAATACAGTAATTTCAAGGATTTGTCAATAGGAAACGCTAATTTTCTAACACCATGTGTTAGAGACCCGAACACCAATATTATATAAAAATGCGTCCACACATTTCGTATTGCTTTCAACCCCTTAAACCTCGCTGTAGTTACCCAAAAAGCTGAAAAACGGCAGCTCCTCCTCCAGCGAGCACAGCAACTGCACTATGTCCTTATCCTTGGCCGTTCCCGCAAAATCAAGATAAAACTGATACTCAAAGCTGCTTCCATATAATGGGCGGGATTCTATCTTGGTCAAATTAAGGCCGTGTATCGCAAAGCGGCCTAAAATTTTATAAAGCGAGCCTGTAGTATGAGGCAGCGAAAATGAAAGGCTGATTATATCTGCATTTGTGGGTATAATCAGATTTTTTGAAATGAGGATGAACCTTGTGCGGTTATCCCTCACGTTTTGAATGTCACATTCCAGAACCTCAAGGCCGTGCGTCTCAGCCGCCTCACGGGAGGCTATAACTCCAATTTGAGTGTCATTTAGCTTGCTTATTCTCTCTGCCGCTACTGCGGTGTTGCTGTCCGGTGCGGCCTCCAGCTTCTGCGCCTTGATGAACTCCGAGCACTGCGCAAGTGCCTGCGGGTGCGAATACACCTTCCTCAAACCCTCTTTGCTTGCACCCTTAACCCCCAAAAGACAGTGGTGAACCTCCACCTCTGCCGTACCTGTTATAAAAAACTTATATTTTAGAATAAGGTCATAGACCTCTGTCACAGAACCAGCCAGATTGTTTTCTACAGGCAGAACGCCATAATCTGCACGCCCCTCCTCAACCGCCTTGAAGACCTCCTCAAAGCTGCTGTAAAAGCAGGGCTTTGCAGCCTTAAAAAAGGTGCGAGCCGCCGCATGGGAGTAGGCCCCCTCTGTGCCCTGACAGGCCAAAACAGAATCTGCCTTAAAGCTGGATTCTGCCCCTTCCAAAATCCCCTTTAAGGGGCAATTTGAGGCCGTCATAAGCTCATGCTGATAGGCACGGCTTATGTCCATAATAGCTGAAAAGAACAGCCTTGCGGCACTGCCGTGCTCCCCTGCCTTTTCGTTAACACTGCTTAAAATCTCCTCCTCACGCTTTTGGTTAAGCACAGGAAGGCCTTGATTAATCTTAATCTCTGCTACATTGCGTGAAATTTCCATCCTGCTTAGGAACAGCTTTACAAGCTCCTCGTCTATCTCGTCTATCCTTGCTCTTGCATCGCTTAGCTTCACAGTGCGTTCACCTCCGCCATCAGGTTTAATATAGCAATAGACGCCGCCGCCTCTATTGCAGGGAGTGCGCGGGGTACTATGCAGGGGTCATGCCTGCCGTTTATGGTTAAAACGGTATCTCTGCCGTCACGCAAATCCACAGTCTGCTGCTTTTGCGCAATTGAGGGCGTGGGCTTAATTGCCGCACGGAAGATAAGCGGCATACCGTTGGTTATTCCTCCCAGAATGCCTCCGCAGTTGTTGGAGAGCGTGACTATCCTGTCGTCCTCCATGGCAAAGGCGTCGTTGGCCTGACTGCCCTTGAGAGTGCTCACATCAAAGCCTAGGCCGAATTCAATGCCCTTAACCGCCGGAACTCCAAACACCACAGAGGAGATTACGTTCTCTACCCCTCTAAACATAGGCGAGCCTAGGCCCGCAGGAATGCCCACAGCGGCAATTTCAACTATGCCGCCAACAGAATCCTGCTCCGCCTTGATTGCCTCTATATATGCTCTCATATTCTGCTCTATGTTGGGATTATTCAGCGCAAACAGGCTTGCACCAAGCTGCATAAGCTGCTCTGCGCTCACATTTACAGGGTCGAAGGGCTCATCAAATATAGTGCCTACAGAGAAGATATGCCCGCCTATAATTATGCCCCTGCGAGCCAGAATCTGGCGGCACACCGCCCCCGCAAAGGTCAGCGGAGCTGTTAGCCTGCCCGAAAAGTGCCCCCCGCCTCTAACGTCATTGTAGCCGTCGTAGCGTATATATCCGGTAAAATCCGCATGTCCCGGGCGTGGCAGCCTTGCAAGCTTTTCATAGTCCACAGGGCGGGTGTTGTTGTTTTCTATCACGGCGCAAAGGGGCGAGCCCGTTGTAACTCCGTTTAGCAGGCCCGAGCAAATCTCGGGGAAGTCCGTCTCCTTTCGAGGAGTAGCTGTGCTGTCCCCGCCGGGAGCACGGCGGCTCATTTGAAAAGCTATCTCCTCCATGTCCAGCTCTTCACCCGCAGGCAGGCCGTCTATTACCACACCTATTGCTATGCCGTGGCTCTCACCGAATATTGAAATTTTTACATCCTTACCCCAAATTGATGACATCTGCTGTACCTCCCAATTGCTTGAAATCCTCAAAAAAACGAGGATATGATTTATTAATGGACATAGCGTCCGTTATCTCTATAAAGCCATCTGCCTTTATAGCTGCAACAGACATTGCCATAACTATTCTATGGTCGTTGCAGCCCTCAACCTTGCAGGAATTAAGGCTTTTAACGCCCTCTATAAGCAGGCCGTCAGCGGTAACTGTCACACGGCCTCCCGCTGCATTGAGTGCATTGGCTATTGCGCTTAGCCTGTCGCTTTCTTTTATTCGCAGCCTCTCCGCCCCGTAAATGCGGCTTTTACCCTGTGCCAGAGCGGCTGTAACGGCCAGAATAGGCACTAAATCGGGTATCTGAGAGGCATCTATATCAATGCCATGCAGAGCAGAGCCGCTGGTAAAGGCTGTTCCGTTTTTAAAGCTAACCTGCGCCCCAAAGGCCTTAAAAAGCTCCAGACAAGCCCTGTCACCTTGCACAGAATCCGGCCTTAGCCCACCAACAGCGGTGTTGCCTCCAAGAGCACCCGCCGCCATAAAAAATGCCGCCTGCGACCAATCCCCTTCAACCGTAAAGCTCTG
>JAISYX010000034.1 GCA_031269595.1 Oscillospiraceae bacterium | reverse complement strand
TAGAATCGTCTCTGCGATAAACCTTGGGTTAGCAGCATTAAATATGTTTGCTGTTGGTCGGTTAGACATTGATATTACTGGTCATATTTTTGGGTTATTGGCCTTAATCTGTACCCCTGTAGTTTCAGTGGGATGTGCATGGAATAATTTTTTCCCAGGCTTTACCCTTGCTTGGTTTCGTTGGAGAGGAAGCTTTTATGTTAAGAATAGTGATGACGCAGAACCCGCAGATTTGCTGATTGGTCTCAATAAATTGTTAAATTGGCTTGCTTGTATAGTAAATATTGTGGCATTGGTAACAATTAGCGTAATTTTTATTTCAAGTCTATTTTAAAGCAATATAAAAATACCTCTTTAAAAAGCATATCAAAGCATCTTAAATATGTAAATATTAAAAACCTGCCGCAACAAATGCTTTGCGGCAGGTTTTTTGCGTGCAAAGCTTGACGAAATTTGCATATTGTTGTATTATTAAGAATGGAACGTTTTATACACTGCATTTTGGGGTCTAATTTATATAAAGAGAGGTACAGCAATGTCAGCGGCAACCATGAAGGATATAGCCCGTGTAACGGGGCTTTCTCTGGCAACCATATCAAAGCATCTTAACGGCGGCAAGGTGCTGGAGGAAAATCAGGCAAAAATTGAAAAGGCCATAGAGGAGTTAGACTTTCGCATTAATGAATTTGCAAGGGGTCTTAAAACCAACAAAACTAAGACAATAGGCCTGCTTATCCCCGATATAACCACATTTTTTTACAATACTGTGGCTCAAAGGGCAGAGCTCACCCTGCGCCAGCGTGGCTACTCCACCCTAGTTTATGACTCCTTAAACGCCTCAAAAACAGAGCGGGATGCGCTGGAATTCCTTATTAACAGAAGAGTTGACGGCATTTTAGCTCTTACAATAGATGAGGACGGCGGCTTTTTAGCAGAGGCCGACAAGCACCAGATACCTGTTGTGCTTATAGACAGAAGCTTGGAGCACTACACCGCCGATTCTGTCTGTCTTGATAACTACAACTCATTTTACAATGCAATTGAATATTTAATCGTCAATGGTCATGAACACATAGGCTTGATTGTAACGCCTATGCAGGGCAATATATCTACCCTTGTAATTCAGGCCTACACCGACGCTTTAAAACGCTACGGACTGCCTGTTTTGCCCGAATATATATACGAAAACCCCGAATTACTAATGAAAACGGGGTATAAGGGCACAAAGCATTTTCTTGAGATGCAAACCCCGCCCACAGCCATAATCAACAGCAGCAGCGAGCTCACGCTGGGCTCATTTGTGGCTATTTCTGAGCTGCGTAAGAGCATACCTGAGGACATCTCCTTTGTGGGCTTGGATTTGCTGGATTTAGACCAGATTTCGCCGGTTAAGCTAACACACATCTTCCCCCCTGTAGACGACATGGTGGATTTGGCAATAGATGTGCTTTTAAGCAGAATAAGCGGCAGCGGCAAGCACAATATAACCCAGAGGCTGGAGTTTAAATGCGAGTTCCGCAAGGGTGATTCTGTGGCAGATATTAGTAATAAGTAGGGGCAGACCTATGTGTCTGCCCAAAGACGGGCATTTTACGATAATCTGGGCAGACACATAGGTCTGCCCCTACACCAAGCCATCCAAAAGCTCCGCCATTTTGCCCTTGAACATCTCCTTGCCAAAGCTTGTGGCTGTATCACGGCTTATTTTATCGCTATCATAGGCAATGCTTCCGTTTTTTACGGCAAGCATTGCTTTTTTTAAGGCATCTTTATCGTCAATGTCAATCAAAATGCCGTTTTCGGCTGTTACAAAGCCCTCAGGGCCGCCGCAGCGTGTGGCTATAACAGGCAAGCCGCAAGAGAGAGCCTCAATATAAACTATGCCAAAGGTCTCGGCACGGGAGGGCAGCACAAAGCAATCGCAGCCGTTCATTATTTCGGCTATCTCCTCCTTGTTCCTTGAGCCGAGAAACTCCACACGCTCCCCAACACCAAGCTCCGCAGCTAAGGCCTCCAGCTTGGCACGCTCGCCGCCGTCGCCCACTATTTTAAGGCTTGAGTTGTTAAACTCCTCACCGCACTCCGCAAAGGCACGTATAAGCACATCCACGGCCTTTCTGGCACTAAGCCAGCAGCAGCACACAAAGCAGAAGCCCTCGTGGGGCTGCGGATTGCGCCTAAACAACTCTGTATCTATGAAATTTGGCACATACTCAGCCGATTTTGCGCCGTATTCCTCCTCAAGCTTTTGGGCAAGCTTGGGGCTTACGGCTATCACTTTATCGCTGCCCTTTATGGTCTGCTTGATGCATTCCTTTTCCGTGGGGGTGCAGGTATCCCATATTATGGCAGAAAAATGCTCTGTCAAAACACAGGGTATGCCCTCTCTTTTGGCCAGCTCTGCACCCGCAGACCCTGCAAAACGGCTAGCCTGAACGTGTATTAAATCCGGCTTGCCCTGCTCCTTTACAGCTTTTTTATATAGCCTGTTCATTATAAGCTTTGTTAAATTAACTGATAGTTTTTGACTTCCAAATTGATAAATAGGCAATATAAACTGATACAGCTCTATCCCCGGCAAGCTGCGCCTGCTAAGCTCTGGGCGTTCCCAATCCTTGATTGAGAGCAGCTCTGTGCTCAGCACAGTAACCTCATAGCCCAGCTCGTGCAGGGCGGCGGACTGCTCCGCCACAAAGGGGGCATACAGGGGGTGCTTTGGGGTGGGGAACCACGAGGCAAGCACGAATATCCTGCGTTTTTGCGGCTGTTCGCCTGCCTTTTGACGCAGCTTTTTGCCCCTTTCAAGGTGCTTTTGCACACGCCTTACACAGCATTTTGGGAACTCGATAGGATACTTTAAAGCATATTTAAAGTATATGCGAAGCATCTCACCAAATGGGCCTCGGTGCAGATAATCTGCCCAGAGATTGGCATAGTTGCTGCATATGATTTGCTTTTGCTTAGCCTTGCCCAAGCTGGATATTTTGCCCCTGAAATCATTTAAAAACTGTGTTTTTAACGCCTCTAGCTCCCTGCCGTGAAGCTCGTTTTTGCCGTCTGATTGGCCTATTACCGTAAGATTTTTTTGCAAGGGTGATAGGCTGTGCTTTTCGGCAAAGCGCACCAGCATTTCAATATCCTGATGTCTGGGGTAGCTTGGGTTAAAGCAGCCTATTTCCAGCATGGCAGAGCGGCGCAAAAACAGGGTTGGAGTGGGTATTTGCACCCGCTGTGAGAGCAGACCAAAGGCTAAATCTTTGCACACAGCAGCCTTTTGCTGCACCCCCCATTGAGTATAGGCGCAGTAGCTGCCGTCCAACTCAGGGTTAGCCTGAGCAAAGGCCAAGTGCTCCTTTAGCTTATTCTTTAAAAAGTAATCATCATCATCTAAAAAGGCTATCCATTCGCCCTGAGCCTTGGCTATGCCCATATTTCTTGCAGCTGCGCCGCCCTTGTTTTCATGGCACTCTATATACCTGAATTGGCTGTTCTGCCTGTACTCTGCAAGCATATCCCTTGTGGCTTGGCGGTTGGCAGAAGTAGGCGGGTTATCGTCCACAACAATAAGCTCAAATTCGGCAAAATCCTGATTAAGAGCGGATTCCACCGCCCGTTTAAGCTCCGGCCTTGCCCCAAAGGTGGGGATTATTATACTTATAGTTATATTCATCTATTTTCTCCGATGTGTTATACTTTTCTAAGCTCCCTAATGCCTTCAAGCATAAAGCCAAGCACCTGCTTTGTGCTAAAGCTCCCCTTATAAAGCCCACGTTTTCTAATGGCAAACTGCAAGGCCAGCCAAAAGGCGAACCGCCTTGAAAGCTCGGCAAACACAGCCCCTTTTTGCTTGAAAAACTCCTCATCATAGCCCTTAAACCAGGTGGATTCCCTCTCCTCTGTCAGGGCGGCAATGGTTACAGGCTCATAGTAAATGCGCAAGCCCTTATCCAAGCAGCGAAACAGCAGGATATTCTCCTCCCCGCTGGGGTAGCGTGCTCCCGCACCAAAAAGCGGATTAAACCGCACTCCTGCCTCCAGCAGAGACTGGCGTTTAAAGCTGATTTCGTCTGACATAATGCGCATAGAGCGCAGGTATCCCATCCTTGAGGGCTTTTTAGCATAGCTTTTATCTGTAGCTAATTTAAAGCAGATAATATCCGCATCGGGGTGACGCTCATAGGCGGCAAGCACAAGCTCCTTATAGCCCTCAAGGTAGCGAATATCATCGTCTGCAAGCAGGCAGATTTCACCCTGCGCACTCTCCAGAGCCAGGTTGCGGCTATTGCTCAAGCCCCTCTCTTTACCTGAGAGCATACGCACAGGCACACCGTTTGGCAGAGTTAACAGCTCAAGCTCCTCTCTCTGGCACTGATTTACGACCAACGCAGGGGCGGTTAAGCCCATTTGGGATGTAAAGCTTGCGTCTGTGCGGTACATTGTTGCTATGCAATGCACTATCTTTGACAAGTTAATACCCCTTAACAAATATAGTTTTGAATTGCTCATAAATAACCATCCCGGGCTTTGCGCCCTGCGGCTTTTTCACATTTTTGACCCTTGTGTAATCCACGGGGACTAAGCCCCCGCCGCTAGCTCTGCTGTGCTGTGCCGCCAGAGCGGCCGCCTCCTCCATGGTTTTGGCGGGCACCTCTGCGCCATTTGTCACTATTATAACATGCGCCCCGGGCAGCCTTTGGGCGTGCAGCCAAATATCCTGCTTGCTGCTCTCTTTTAAGGTGAGCCTGTCGTTCTGCCTGTTGTTGCGCCCCACCAGAATTGTAAAGCCATCTGTGGAGCTAAGCTCTATTGGCGGCATGGCGGCGGGCGGCCTCCTTGCGGTTTTTTGCCGCCTGATATAGCCCTGCTCTGCAAGCTCTGCACGGATTTCGCCCAGCTCCCGCTCTGTAGTGGCACGGCTTAGGGCGTCAAACACCGTTTCAATATATTCCAGCTCCGCCTCCCCCTGAGTGATAAGCTCTGTTAGCATCTTCTCAGCGGTGGCGGCCTTGCGGTAATCCCTGTAGTACCTCTGGGCGTTCTGCGCAGGGGTGAGGGTGGGGTCAAGAGGAATGCGCACCATCTCGCCCTCTGTATAAAAATTTTCAAGCTCGGCCACATATTCGCCCTTGCTCAGCTTGTATAAATTGGAGTTAAGCAAATCCCCGTAAACCCTGTAGGTATCACGGTTTGCGGAGCTTTCCAGCTCGGCTCTCTGCAAATTGAGCTTGCGGCTCACCCTCTCGGCGTTAGAGGCAAGCACCTGCAGCAAATCATGCGCCCGTATTCTCATGCGCTCTGAGCTGTCCTTTTGAGCGTAAAACACATCCAGCAGAGCGGAAAAGTTTGCAAGCTCGCTTGCAATGCCCTTTAGACCGTATTGCATGATGTCCATGAAGGAGAAGTCTATGGGCGCACCCTCAGGGGATTTAACAATAAACGGCCTGCCTGAGGCCTCAGAGGCCACAGACTTGAGCTTTTTAAGCTGAGAGGCCGCCCGCAGCAGGATATTCTCACTTAGCAGCTCCAACCTTTCATCCTTGCCATAGGCAGCCAAATGAGCCAGCTCACGGCACACTATGGGCGAAACTCCCTGCACGCCGTTAAGAATGGCCTTTGAGAGCGTCTGCCCTCTATCTTGAATTACACGGCTGAATAGCTGTTCTTCATGGCATTCCAGCAGGTTTAGCTTATCCTGAAAGGGCGGCAGGGTATATTTAATGCCGGGCAAAACCAGCCGCTGAGAGGACATGGAGGCATCAACCCTGTGAATTGCATCTATTATTATATCATTTTCATCTGTAATAATTATGTTGGAATAACGCCCCATAATCTCGGCGTAAAGGCGTATTGTAACCCTGTCGCCAAGCTCGTTAAAGGCCTCGAAGGTGAGGCAGAGCACACGCTCCAGCCCGGGCTGAGCTACGTCAACAAGCCTGCCTCCGCCAAGCTTTTTGCGCAAAAGCATACAAAACATAGGCGGGGTATCGGGATTTTCCAATTTAAAATCGGTAAAATGTATGCGGGGGCTGTTGGCTCTGGCCGAAACAAGCAGACGCAGGCTTTGCCCATTGCCTCTAAGCGCAATGAGCAGCTCGTCCCTATTGGGCTGGTGGAGCTTATCCACCTTGCAGCCAAGAGCCTGTGCTTTTATTTCGGCACACAAATGGTGCAGAAAGATACCGTCAAGAGCCAATTTTTGCCCTCCGTTTTTTAATAATAATCGTTTTTACCACCCTAACAGCCCACTAAGAGGCATTAAAATTCCATTCACCACACACAGAATAAAAAGATAGGCAAAAAGTATTATCAATGGCAGATTTTTAACAAACACTCTGCGCTTTAGCTTTGCCCTGCTCCACAAATTGCCCTTCTCACGCACGAATGCCATGAACTCCTCAGCGTTGCCCTTTGTGAAAGAGCCCTTGAGCACAGCATACACCTGCTTTGTATCAATCCACAGAAAAAAGCAGTCCTCGCACTCCTCCACATATTTAAGCAGCTTATAAGAATATGTGCCGGAGATGTTGTCTGTTTTGATTATGATGTTTTCCTCATCAAATTGTATTGTTTGATACCACTTTTCAACCTTGTGAGTTTTGAGGTGCTTTTTTATCATTCTGTGGGCGAAACGCAGGTAAGCGCACACAATCCAAGCCATTATCAAAAGGTAAATTCCGCCAATCAGGGCAACAGCACCTCCTGGAGTGCCTGTTTCCAGTATTCCAAAAATGGTAAGTCCTGTCAAAAACAGGGCGACACCAGCGAGCAAAAGCCAAATTATGACATATCTATATCGTCCTATTCGCTTTTTCTTAGGGCCGTGCCAGCTTTTAAGCAGCTTTGGTGTAATTTCATATACATTTTCAAATTTTATATTTTCCATAACATGACACCACGTGTCAGGGAACCCGCACACAAAATATTGTTAAAAATATTTTGCTGAGCTTCCTGCGCCCTTTCCTGTTCTTTTTTCAAACCTTTACAACAACTCCAACACGGCAAAAAGAGCCGTGAGTCCCCTAACAAAATCTATTATCAAAAAACATGCAAGCACTATGACTAAGGGCAGATTTGGCATAAACAGCTTGCGCTTTAGCTGTGCTTTGCTCCAATAAGAAGCTTGTGTTTTGCCCTTTTCACCCATGAATGCCATGAACTCCTCGGCGTTACCCTTTGTGAATGAATTCTTACACACAGCATACACTGAGGTAAGATTAAACCACAGATAAAAGCAGCCTTCGCACTCCTCCACATATTTAACAAGGTTGTATGGATACGCTCCGGCAATGTGGTCTGATTTGATTATGATGTTCGCCTCGTCAAATTGTATGGTATAATACCTTTAGTGAGCCTCCGAGCCCTTGACTTTACAAGGGTTTGGAGATTTTTTGTTACTAACGTGTTACTAGTTCAATTTCTGCCTTTAATTCTTCTGTGGTTTTATGTGTGTAAACTCGTTCGCCAGTGCCCTTTGACACATGCCCAACCATTAAGTCAATGCACTTTCTATTTGCCTTTGCTGAATCAAGAAGAGATTCGAATGTGTGCCTGCATTCGTGCGGGGTTTTTGATATGTTCAAGTTGTTCATTATCTTCCACCAAGCAGAATAATATTTATAATGCGAGCACTTTTTACCATTTATTTCAATAAGATATGTATTAGATTCCAAATATCTTTTTTTAACAAAATCAAAAATAAGCGAGTGAATGGGCACTATTCTATCTCTTCCAGCATTTGTTTTAAGCCCACCTCTCATTATTCCAGCTTCTAAGTCAATATCATCTTTTTTAAGATTTAAAAGCTCTGATATGCGCCAGCCTGCGTAAATAAAAATCAATACTGTATCGACGAACGGCATATCAAGATTTTCCCAGAGTAGGTTAACTTCCTCTTTGCTAAAAATGTCCCTTGATGTTGGGGGAACAGGGTCGGATGTCAACAATTCCGAATAACGGGTTGTAGTAATGTCGAGCTCAACAGCGAAATCGTCAAGATGCCCCCATAGGTTTTTAATTCCGCCCTGAGTGCTGTAACCGTGGCCACAGTTGTCTATTGTCTCTTGCATGTGGTATGCTTTTATTTCACGAAAAATCTTATTTTGAAGCGTTTTGCAGTGGTTAAAGGAAGAACATAGATGACGGAAGTTCTCATCACCTAGCTTAACTACCTTTTTCTCTTTCCATAATTCAAATAATTCAAGCAATGTGACCTTTGATTTGTCAATATCATAAGGCTTATGGTTAAATTGCGCAAGGGCAATTAATGCCTCCTCCCTTGTTTGGAAGTAGCCGATAGGCTTATATATTGGATGGCCTTTTTCGTTCCAGGCCGCTGTTTTTCTCGCCATATAGGGCTTGCGCCTATTTCCTGATAGTTTTACAACGCTGCCGTATCCGTTTGGAAATCTCATAATTTTTTACCTCTTTACTCTTGCAAAACAGAAAGAAAAGAGGTATAATAAAAATACCACTTCTTTTCTGTTTGTTTGAACGACTTTCAGTTTTGATTTGGTTTTCAACTTGAATCCCTTGCATTGCAGTGCGGGGGATTCTTTTTTGTTTAGACTTTATTTAAATTCGATTATTGCTTTTCAAAGACAAATTCGTCTGTGCCAACTATTTGAATACTTTCATCATCGTTTATTGTTACAACGACTTCTTTTACAGCCTTGCCATTGAGCGTGTCTGTTCCTAGTGTTAATAAGTATTGACCACCTATATAATTTAATTCCTCAGGGTACTTTTCATCGCCATTATTATTCAGTTCGTCTTTTACAATAGAAAATGCTGCTATATTTTCAGCGGCCGTTGTTACTTTATAGCTGCCTGATGGTAGTTTATATATGTACTTATCTACAGGGGTATCACTATCCTTATTCAACGTTATTTTCTTTCCGTATTCTCCTAATTCTTCACCTTTAATAGTGTAAATTAATTTTTCGGTCTGTTGTTGGCTTGATATTGAAGAACTTGATAGGTCTGTTGATTTTTTATCGGGATTTTTGCCACATTGAGAAAGCAGCAACAAAAAAGCTATAGCAATTAAAACCCAGCCCCACCACTTGATTTTTTTCAAACCAGTTAATATTTTGCTTACAAATTCATTATTTTCCATTTTATTCTCCTTTACTTTTAAATTAAGGCTAAAAAAATTTTAGCGAAGTCCCATAGTTGGGACACCCCACCTCTTGACATTTCAAAAAATATGGTATATACTATGGATAACGAAAACAAACGTTTTGAAATGCTGAGAGGTGTAACGAATGGAAAGTGAAAAAATTAAGGAAGAAATCAAGGAAATCTTAGAACAAATTGAAGATGAAGAACTACTACATAACATATATCAATTGTTCCTGCGGCTGACATGAAAATGTCAGCTGTTTTTTATTTCATCAATTATTTTTTGAATAACTAACCATTCTTTTTCATCAAGTTTTCCTAAGGCTGCAAACACTGTTTTTGCGGCCTTATTTTCGTTTTTAAGCAGCTTTGCCATTAAATCAATACTAGAATCCTGCTTTAAAAACATTTCGCCTATGCCATGCTTTAACCATGCTGGGTTAACGTTAAATTCACGTTGGATTGCTTTAAGGGTGGATTCCTTTGGCGTTCGTTCCCCATTTTCATATTTTGCTATAGTGCTTCTAACAACGCCTAGTTTTTCTCCAAAAACATCCTGTGTCAATTTTAAGTAAGTTCTTAACTCTACTATTCTTTTTCCTATCCCCAGCTCTACCACCTCCTTCAAATATATATTACAACCATTTCGTGGCGTTGTCAACATTTTTTTTATTTTTTTTGAAAAAACGCTTGACAAACGTCCCGTTGTCGCTTATAATAGTGGCATAGGGACGGAGGAGGCCAAAAAAATGAAATTAAGAACCATCAGAAAAACCCTAACAGCATTTTTAAGACTACCACGCAGGAAAAAGCAAATGGCAATTGAGGCAATTAGAAAACATTATGGAATTTGAAAGGAAGGTAATTTATTATGAAAAAAATAGAAATTATTAAAAAATGCAAAGGCACAATCAAGCGCAACGCTTATCAAGCAAGAATTCATGACGAACTTCAAGGGTTAAATTTTGAAATAGGGATGCAACGGCATCACCGCGATACCGCAAATGGTAAAGCGTTTGCCGCAATGGAAATCCTTAAAGCGATTGATGAAAAAATTGATGTTGATGAATTATATGAAGATGCGGTTGAAGAAGCAACACAGGACATTTTGAAATCAAATTATAATATTGAGGAGTTATTAAATTGTGCAGGATTTAACGGTTCGGAATATCTAAAATACACAATTTAACAATAATTAGCCGATAGCGGGGGGCGGCTAAAATCCCCCCCGCAGAAAGGATGATTTACAATGACGTTAAAACAAGCATTACAAGGGGATATTCCTTGTTTATATTATCCTGAAAACCGCAAGTTTTTTGAATTGGCGGTAGTAAACGGACGTACAGGCGAACATTATCTTGGTAGAATTAGAGAAGATGGAAGTTTTGATTTTCCAACGGAAATAGTTAAAAAAGTTAATGGAACACTTGACAGATTAATGAATTCAGATGTGTATACCTGGACGCACACCGACAAAACAATGTTGATAATTCTATAAAGGTTGAAAACCAATTAAATATAGCAAGCAGGGGCTGCAACCTCTGCTTGCAAAACAGGCCGCACCCCGCCGAATGGCAAATTATGTAGACTACACAGGATATAGCGGGTTTATATAGAACCTCCAGAGACTTAAATTTTGATATGATAATAAATTAACTGCTTCCCCGCCTTGCCTGTGGGGCGGGACGTTAAAAAAAGAGGTGACCTACTATTCAAATTGCTTACTGCATAGAATGCAACGAAATCACATATGCGCCGCCGGATAAAGACGGGGTTTTCAGAGATGATGGTAAAAACTCTTGGAACCACAGCGGACACAAGTTCATAATTTTAAATGATTATAAACATATTCAGCCGATAGCCTTTGTGATTTTTAAGTTGGAAAAAGGCTTAAAGGTTGAGCATAATGAAATAGTTTTGCTTAAACTTGCATTGCAAATGGAAGGTATTTTATGAAGGTGGTAAAAATGGACAACTCAAATAAAATCATATTAGACCTATGCGGCGGCTCTGGCTCTTGGAGTTTGCCATATAAAAAATCGGGCTATTCCGTTCACGTTATAACATTGCCGGACTTTGACATAAAAAGAACAACGTTCAATTCCGATTACGTTAACTTCTATAATGATATTGGTTGCGGTAGGCTTGCTGTTCCGTTGAGCAATATATACGGAATCCTAGCCGCCCCTCCCTGTACTGAATTTTCACAAGCAATTAATGGACGCAGAGAGCGGAACATTGAAGAAGGCTGGAGAATCGTTAAAGCTTGCCTTGAAATAATTTGGCACTGCCAAATAAAAGGCAACTTGAAATTCTGGGCATTGGAAAACCCGCAGGGCAACGCAAGCGGATTTAGCTTGCAGAGGCTTTTAGGCAAACCTCATTATGTATTTGAACAGTGGCAATTTGGTCATGAAGGAATAAAAGCAACAAATATATGGGGATATTTTAAAGGCCCCGTGCCCACTGCTAAAGAGCGTCCAGAGATGAAAAAAGCGAAGAATGGAGCATTAAAGAGTTGGGGAAATGTTTCAAAAATGAAGCATGACCCCGAAATGCAGCAGTTTGTTGATTATGTTTTCAGTTTTCCAGACCAAGCAAGCCGCTGCGCAGCTCAAAGAGCAATCACCCCGACCGGCTTTGCTCAGGCATTTTATAAGGCTAATATTTAGGAGTGAAAAACTTGATACACCTAAATGGAAATTGGGAAAATAGGCAAGGGAGAAAAAACAGGGATTTATCAGAAAAATTGACTTTTGCTAGAAGTCCTTAAAATTTAAATCGGGATAATAGGTAAATTTATGAAACACATAGTATGCTTTAGCGGAGGCCACTCATCCGCACTGGTAGCGGTTGAAACCGCCCGAAAATATGGATCAGAAAACACAATCTTGCTCAATCACGATATTTCAAGCAAGGTAGAGCATGAGGACATAAAACGCTTCAAGGATGAAGTTGCGGAATACTTAAAAATTAAAATCACATACGCAAACCACCCCGATTTTGAAAATATTGCCCCAATTGACGTGGCTTTGTCGCTTGGAGGCTTTCAGTTTAAGGCGGGAATTGCACAATGCACATCAAAACTTAAGACTGAGCCATTTTATAAATATCTTTCTGTAAACTGGAGCGGCAATAAAAGAGGCTGCGATATACTATACGGTTTTGACGGGGACGAGCCCCAGAGAATCAGCAGAAAACAAGACGTAATGCGCTCTATGGGATACTCCACGCAGTTTCCGCTTGCCGACTGGACACCGACCATTTCAAATATTGAAGAAATCGGAATTCAGCGGCCTTGTACTTATTCAATTTTCAAGCACGCCAATTGTATAGGATGCTTAAAAGCGGGTATGCAGCACTGGTATGGCGTATATTGCACAAGGCCGGATATATTTGAATATGGCGAATATGCAGAAAAAAAGATAGGCTACAGCATAATTAAAAAGGACAACGGGGAGCGGGCTTTTTTAAAAGACCTTGAACCCAAATATCATGAAATGAAGTATGCACAACACATTTGTCCAAACGAGCACACAAGCCCAAATACATTTTGGGCTATGGTTGAAAAAGTACTGCCGGAGCAATGCAGCTTGTACCCACCTTGCGATTGCAGTTTTTAAAGAAATCAAGCCTCGCAGCGGGCGTAAAAAAAGAGGTAAGAAATAATGTTTACTGAACGGCAAATCAATAACTTTGAAAAATATGAGCGGGTGCGCCGCTCTGGCCAAATTAACATGTGGGATGCCACAAACGGCTGCAAGCTGTCGGGGCTAACACTGGATGAATATTTATTTGTCATTCAAAACTATAATGAGCTAGAAAAGGCCGCGGAGGAGGAGAAAAAATGTCAATATTAATCATCTGGCTTGCAGTAGTTGCCGCTGTTGTGGTGCCCGCTGCGTTAGCAGTTAAGCTTATCCCTAGGCATTATTTTGTCGATTTGGCAGCGTTACTTCTACCGTTGAGAGAGGAGGAATAAAATGTGGAATCTACAGAGGAATACACCATAATCAATGACAGTTTAAGGTTAAAAATCGCCCAATATGTTTCAGACTGCCCACATCAAAATCTGCCCGTTTTGCTTGATATTTTAGAACCATTTTTGAAACCTGCAACTATAGAATATTATGCAAAGAATACCTATACTATTTCAGTGCCATTTATCCCGCCAGCCGAATTCCCGCAAATGGTTAAGGAATATATTGAAAGAGAAAAAATTACACAAACAAAACTGGCCGAAATGATAGGGTTGACCAAATACAAATTAAGTGATTGTCTGAGCGGGCGTAGGAAAATCAGTAAAAGGAATTTCGATAAATTTATTGAAATTTCTACTAAATAGAAAGGTGGTGGTTATAATTGGCATTAACAAACACACAAAAACTTAAAGGCCGAATTGTTGAAAAAAATCTAACACAAAATGCGGTCGCAAGATGTCTAGGAATTGACAATTCATTTATGAGTTATAAACTGCAAAACAAGACTTTTGAATTTACGCAAGATGAAGTTAAAAAGATTTGTGAGTTGCTCGAAATCGAAAATCCAGCAGATTTTTTTGAAACTGAAAACTAAATCAAAATTGAAAGAAGGAGCGAATATGAAATTAACAGTAGAGCGAGAAGGAACTATTGTAAAAGGCACATTTGAAGACTTCCCCGAAAGGTGGATAAGTAAATTTGACTATAATTCACCATTGGCAGAAGCGGACGGATTTAAAGTGTGTAGCCTGAATTCTACTCAGTTTAAACCAGAAATTTTATTTTTAAGTGGTTCAAAAGAAGAAGAATCCTCAGGGAAATTCGAACGAGATTTTTCAAGTGAAGAAAAAGCGCAAGAGGTTTTTGAAAAGGTTGAAAAGTGCTTTGAAATCATGAGAGAACTTAATGAATCCCCCAAAAATCTTGCTGAAATTCTTGAAGCACATAAAAAGTGGCTTGAAGCTGAGTACAGCGGTAGCCGTGCAAACCTAAGGGGTGCAGACCTCAGGGGTGCAGACCTCAGCTATGCAAACCTAAGGGGTGCAGACCTCAGGGGTGCAGACCTCAGGGGTGCAGACCTCAGCTATGCAGACCTCAGGGGTGCAGACCTCAGGGGTGCAGACCTCAGCTATGCAGACCTAAGGGGCGCAGACCTCAGCCGTGCAGACCTCAGGGGTGCATACCTTGATTTTTCCTGTTTACCGCTTTGGTGTGGTTCTCTTAGTATGATAGTTGACCGCAGAATCACTGCACAAATAGCCTATCATTTCAGCGCATTAAAGTGTGATGACCCTGAGGCTGTTGAGTTGCAGAAATCATTATACGATTTTGCAAATACATTTCACAGGGTTGGAGAAATTCCTAAATTAGGAGTTGAAGCGGAATGACAAACTTTGCGCAACGCCTAGAAAGTGCGATGGATAAGAAACACATCACTTTATCTAAATTAGCGGGCTTAACGGGAATCGCAAAATCTTCAATCAGTCAATATCTTTCAGGCCAGAACATCCCTAGAGATTTGAAACTTGAAATCATTGCGGACAAGCTGAGCGTTTCAGCTGATTGGCTTAAAAATGGCGGCGGCGATTCCGGCACAAATTCTAGCTTTAAATTCCCTGCAAAAATCAAAGTTTCACAGGCAGCTAGGTGTATGCATAAAAGTGAAAATTTCGTGAGAAATGGAATAGAAAAAGGCATTTTTCCCTTTGGTTCAGTTCAAAAATTCTCAAGCAAGCGCACTTTTTATATATCCCCCGTTCAATTCTGCGAATATGTAGGCAAAGAGGTTTTTACACAATTTTTTAATAATTGAAAGGAGTTCACTAAATGGAAAATATAAATTTATCAATTCACCCCGAAGTTGCAGCATTAATTATAAAACTGCTTGGACACGAGGCGGTCATTAAAGGAGCAGACGCAAATTTTTTCAAGAACAAGCTTGACAAGCTCGAATCTGATATTAAAAATCAAATAAAGGATGGTGCTGAAAATGCATGATATTCCAGACGTTACCAGAGATGACAGCACAAGAGACCCGCAGCAGCAGGAAATACAGGCATTAGGAAAATGCGCAGCGTGTGGCAGCGAGCTATACCACGGAGATGACGCAGTTCTCATTGACGGTAAGCTAATCGGAGAGGAATGCATCCGTGACTACTGCATGGACAATTATAAAGTTGATTTAGAAGGTGAAGAAAATGAATCTATATGACTTAACCGCCGAAATAGAAGAACTTGAAGCTTTATATGAAAATGAAGAAATCCCCGAAGATGTCTTTAGAGACACTTTAGAGGGGTTACAGGGCGAATTTGAGAACAAGGCAGAAAGTATCGCCTGCTGGATTAAAAATCTTTTAAGTGAGGCAGAGGCGATTAAAGCAGAGGAAGAACGCCTTTATAACCGCCGAAAAGTCAAGGAAAATCAAGCCGATAGAATCAAAAAATATCTGTTGGAGGCAATGGAATTCAGAGGGGTCAAGAAAATTGACAGACCTAAAGCGAAAATCGTTTTTAACCTCAGAAGCGGTTCAAGCATTAAAATTGATGAATTTGCAGAGATTCCAGAGCAATTTTATAAGCCACCGAGGCCGCCTGAGCCCGATAAGGCCGCACTTAAAGATGCCTTAAAAGAGGGCGTGAAAATTAAAGGCGTGGAGTTAACGAATTCAAAATACATCACAATAAAGTGATTTGAAAGGAAGAAATAAAAAATGGGAAATCGACTAATTGAGCATTACTCACCTGAATTTAAGCAGCGGGCTATTGAGTTTTGCCGAAAACACGGAAATAAAGAAACTTGTCAAAAATTCAGGATTCCAACATCAACATTGTCCGGATGGATGAATCCAGAGCGGCGGGAAAAAGAAAGAGAGCAGGCAAGAGAGAAGAGACAAGCGGCATTAACGGCAGCGTCCACGCAACAAGACACTGAATTAGAGAGTTTGCCATATGACGATTCTGCAAGTTCCACCGCTGTAAAAGATATTCTTCACATAATATATCGTTTTTGCTCTGATTGCATGATATATATTGATAATTATTTAGCAAAATCGGATGAGGGGGGGCGTTGATGTGTCAAAATGCATTTGCGTAATGGGCGAAAGCGGCAGCGGGAAAACTACCGCAATGCGCAACCTTGACCCCAAATCAACATTTGTTATTGATTGTGACAAAAAAGGGCTTAGCTGGAAGGGCTGGAAAGCTCAATATAACACCGACAATAAAAACTATTTTTGCAACAATGAGCCGGAAAAAGTCATTTTAATGTTGAAAAGAATCGCTAAGGATTTTTCACACATCAAAGTGGCTGTTATCGACACAATAAACGGCATTATGATAGGGGACGAAATGCGCCGTTCTAAAGAAAAAGGCTATGATAAATGGGCAGATTTAGCGGGCTGCATATGGGATTTGCTGGATATTGCTTTAACTTTAAGGGACGATTTGACAGTAATTTTCACAGCGCACACCCAAACTGAACGAGATGATAGCGGTTTTTATTTCACAAGAATAAAAACCAGTGGCCGAAAGCTTGATAAAATCGTGCTAGAAAGCAAATTTACAACCGTTCTTTTATCAAAATGTGTTAATGACCAATATGTGTTTGAAACAAGTTCAAATAATTCAACAGCAAAAACGCCAATGGGCGCATTCGCTGAAAAAGAGATACCTAATGATATAGTAGAAGTTTTAAAAGCATTGGAGGAATTTTAAAATGAAGAAACCAACAGGATATGACCAAGCAAAGGCATGGACAGGCGAATATGAAAAGCTCGAAGCGGGCGGGCATATTTGCGTTATAAAGCAAGTAAAAGAAGAAACTAGCAAAAGCGGCAATCAAATGCTTAAAATCGCCTTTGACATTTGCGAGGGCGAGCACGCCGGATACTATCAGAGACTATTTGAAAAGCAAGTATCAGAGGAAGAGCCGAAATGGCGTGGCGTTTATTATGTTGTTTTGACGGATGATAAAAATTCAACTGCACGGTTTAAGGGATTTGTGACCAGCATAGAGGCCAGTAATAAAGGATTCGCCGCATTCAAGGGTGATGAACTTGACTTGAATGCCTTTAAGGGTAAGTTGTTTGGCGGCATATTCGGAAAAGAGCAGTGGGAGTACAACGGAAAAACAGGTTGGACAACCAAAATCTTCTTTTTAAGGTCGGTAGAAGCTATTAGAAATGGCGTTGATATACCAGAGCCTAGACCCCTTAAAAACGGCTATACAGCGCAAGAAAACGGTAGTTTTGAAGAAATAATAGCAGACGATGATTTGCCATTCTAGTTAGGGGGTTTTTAAGATTGAAGATGTTTTACAAGAAATCTTAGAAGAAATTAAAGAATTCGGGCTATACCAATTTGAAATGACCTCAGAGCCGTATGAATATTTAAGCAGCTATTCATATGATGAATTCAAGTTTCAAAAAGTCAAAACTTTATTGTCGAATCAAGCACAAAAAGTTGGGTTTAAAGGGTTCAATGCTCAATTTAAGGCATATGCAACCACACTTGTTAAAAAAGAGCAAACATACTACCTAAACAACGTTACAACATTTGAAAATCAACCGATAGAACTTGAATGTGGTGGTTGGAAATGTGATGATGGCGGCATATCTATAACAGGTTTCAACGGTACAGAAGAATACGCCTGTATGCACCCGATTTTACCCACAAAACGCCTAAAAAATGTTGATACAGGTGAGGAAAAGATTGAAATAGCTTTTTGCCGCCGTGGCCGATGGCAAACCATAGTTGTTGATAAAAAAACCATATCAAACGTTCAGTCAATTACAAATCTTTCCAATTTCGGTGTCTGTGTGACAAGCGAAAATGCAAGGCTTTTAATCAAATATTTATCTGAAATAGAGCAATGGAATGAAGAAAAAATACCAGAATATCAATGCACAACCCGCTTAGGGTGGATTGATAATAAAACCTTTGTGCCATATATTGGAGATTTAGTTTTTGATGGAGATTGCGAATTTTCAAGTTTTTTTAATTCAGTAATACAAAAGGGCAAATATATTGATTGGTTTACCGCTGCGTGGAGAATTCGCAGTGAAAGTATTGTAGGGCGCATAGTATTAGCCGCTTCCTTTGCTTCCTGCCTAGTAAAGCCATTAGGCTGCCTCCCCTTTTTCGTGCACCTTTGGGGAGGCACAGAGGTAGGAAAAACCGTTGCTTTAATGGTTGCTGCAAGTGTGTGGGCAGACCCTGCGATGGGTAAATATATTCACACATTTAACAGCACCTCAGTAGGCCAAGAGCGTTTAGCAATTTTCCTTAACTCCCTGCCTCTTGCTTTGGACGAGCTTCAAATTTCACGTTCAGAAAATCGCAAAATATTTGACAAAATCATATACACGCTTTGTGAGGGCGTGGGGCGCACAAGAGGCAATAAATCAGGCGGGATTGATAAAACGGGCACATGGCTAAACACGATGATAACCAGCGGCGAAACGCCAATTATCAGTGAAAATTCAGGGGCTGGAGCAGTCAATAGAATCATTGAAATAGAATGCAAGGATAAGATTTTTAAAGAACCACGTGAAATTGTAAAGTTTATAAAGTCAAATTATGGGTTTGCGGGTCAATATTTTGTTGAAGATTTTTTAGAAAATGAACCTAAAGTAAAAGAACTTTATGAAAAATATATCAAAGATTTATCAGAAACAGAGGCTACAGAAAAGCAAATTATGGCAGCTGCATTAATTTTAACAGCTGACGATTTCGCAACGGAAATGATATTCAAAGACAATCAAAGCCTTACAATAAGCGACTTAATACCGCTGCTTGTAACCAAAAATTCTATATCAAGTGAGAAGCGAGCCTATGAATATTTGTGTGATTGGATTTCTCAAAACGCTAATAAATTAAGACCAAACGATAGCAATTTAGATGTGTACGGGCTATTAGAAGATAATACTTGTTATATAATAAAATCTGTATTTGACAAGGTTTTAATTGAGGCGAATTATTCACCAAAATCCGTTTTAAGTTATTTAAAAACTAATGATTTATTAATATGTGATTTCCATAAAAACACAAAAAAGCAGCGAATTAACAAAATCCCAACAAATTGCGTATGTGTAAAATTATTGAGTGATTGCGCTATAGAATTTGTAGAAGATGACGAAATTCCCTTTTAAGCGTTCCCTGTGTTCCTTTTGCCGTTCCCTGCTGAAACCCTGTGAGAATGCGCCTGTTCCCTGTGTTCCCTGCTCATGCGATATACACACCATATATATAGGGATAAAAATAAAATATTTTATATGCGCCCCTATAAGAGGTATATCAAAAATAAACAGGGAACACAGGGAACATCGGCCATTACCAACGGTTTGCACAGGGAACAAAACGAGAACGAACAGGGAACGCAGAGAACGCACTATTTATAAGAAAGGAGATAACCAATAATTGGTATTAAGAGATTATCAAAGAGAGTGTATTGAAGCAATACCTTTTTCAGGAAGGTATCTAATACAGATGGCAACGGGTTTGGGAAAAACTGTCACATTTGCAAACATACCTAGAAAAGGAAAACAATTAATTATATCACATAGAGAAGAATTAGTCAATCAACCTTTAAAGTATTATAATTGTTTAACAGGTATTGAGATGGGCAAATATCAATCAACGCCAATGGATAGGGTTGTTAGTGCAAGTGTTCAGACCTTAGTACATAGACTTGAAAAATTTAGACCTGATGAATTTGATACAATCATAGTTGATGAAGCACATCACGCAGCAGCTGAGACTTATAGAAAAGTTTTGAATTATTTCAATCCACGTCTGTTATTAGGATTCACTGCAACGCCGAATAGGTCTGATAATGTAAGATTAGATAATATATTTGATAAGATAATATTTCAACGGGATTTGCTATGGGGTATAAAAAACGGTTACTTGTCTGATATTTTTTGTCGGAGGTTAAATATTGGTTATGATTTGTCGGCTGTTCACAAACGGCTGGGAGATTATGCACCAGGTGAGCTAGATGAGGCCATGAGCGGTACAGAATACGCCATTGCTGAGGCATACAGGGATTATGCTAAAGGGGCAACGCTTATATTTGCAACCAGTGTTAGCCACGCCGAGGCGATAGCCTCCTTGATTCCAGACAGCATTACCGTCACGGCTAAGACCAAAAATAGAGCGGATATTATAAAGGCTTTCGCAAATCGTGAAATCCCCTGCTTAATTAACTGCATGGTATTCACTGAAGGCACGGATATGCCGCTTGTGGAAACGGTTATTATAGCCCGTCCAACTCAATCAGAGAGCCTATATACTCAAATGGTGGGCAGAGGCTTAAGGCTGCACCCCGAAAAGGAAAAACTTAATTTGATTGATTGCGTGGGAATTACAGGAAAATCTAGTTTATGTACTGCCCCTTCTCTGCTTGGGATTGATTTAAATAAAATACCTGAAAAGAAAAGAGAACAGCTAGAGGGTGATTTATTTGATATTCCTAAGCTATCAGAGCATCTCAGTGATTGCCCTGATAGCTGGATAAAAAACGTTGAAATAGTGAACCTTTGGGCAAAAGAACAATCATATAACACACATAATGTCAATTATTTTCAAATGCCGAATGGCGATATGATATGTCATTTACTTGACAGAAAAAAGGTTGTTATTCCGGCTGCGAACGAGTTAGGCCAAACGGTCATTTCAGGTGAACTAGTATCAATGCAGGAAGCATTTGACAGAGCATATAAAATGCTTGAATCAAAATTTCCAAATGACCGCTACATCTGGGATTTGTCATTGGTTAAAAAATGGGGTAACTCTAATGCCAGTGAAGCACAGAAAAACGCTATAAATAAGCGTTTGAAGAGCAATGAAATTGATGTTGACAGTTTAACAAAATTTGAAGCAAGTCAAATTTTAAATCGTCTGATAGGAGGTAAAACGGCATGAGTAGATTAACAGAGGCACAAGAACAAGCAAAATTATTCAAATGGACGCAGGATGGAGCAATCCGCCATTGGTATCCTGATTTAAAATTTCTTTTTCATATCCCCAACGGTGGAAAACGGGATGCAATAGAGGGGAGGCATTTGAAACAGCAGGGTGTAAAATCGGGTGTTCCTGATTTATTCCTGCCTGTGCCTAAAGGGCGTTTCAACGGCCTCTTTATCGAATTAAAAGCCATAGGCGGTAAAACTACCCTAAATCAAGATTGGTGGCTTGAGGAGCTTAAAAACAAGGGTTATGTAGCTGCTGTTTGTTACGGTTTTGAAAATGCTAAAAGTGTAATACTTGAATATTTAAATTTATAAGTCTATGAAAAGTATTGAACAAATTCAAAATGACGTAGTAAACAGCTTAAAGGCAGGGACAGAACCACCTAACGATTATAACCTATTTGATTATCTTTTATATTTAAATCTATTTAAAGTATATGATTTATATTTTAAGGGTATGATTGACAAGCAAGGAGGGGAGCAATTAAAAAGAAAGCTTGTAATTGAATATGAAAATCAAATATCAGCTTTTGACCTTAAAGAGAAGATATACCACAGTAACATAAAACTCTTGAATGAAATTGAATCCTGTCAACTTAGGACTAGATTAAAAAAATCACTTAACAAAGGAGATGAAAAAGAAGCTTTGAAAACAGCTTTAAAGCTTGTTGAAATAGCGTTTACAGAATATGGAATCTATACCAGTACAATATCTGAGCTTAGCAATATTAATAACTAATATTTGTCAATTAGTATATATGATTTGGAAAGGGAAAAGAAAATGAAATGTGAAAAAACCGGAATTTTAAGGCAAATAGATGATTTAGGTAGAATTCAAATTCCAAAACTTAGATTGGAGTTGATTAAAAATTGAAAAATTCTAAACCTACAGAAGAGCAGATTTTAAAAGTTAAGCAATATCTTGAATGCGTTTTAATAGCAAGCAAACGGCATAAAGAAATATTCTTAAAAATCGCAATGCTTGAAGAAAAAAAGTATAAGTTAAAAAATAGCGAAATATCAGAAAATAACAGTCACCAATCAACAACAAATTATTCACTAGAAACTATTATTGACAATATAAATACGCTTCAAAATGAAGCTGAAGCTATTAAATTGCAGCTTGCTAATGCATTGACGATATTTTCATATTTAGAAGATAGCACTCAACAAAGATTATTGAAGATGAGATATATACTTTTAAGAAAATGGAACGAGATAGCCAATGAATTAAATTATTCGATTAACGGAATTAAATATTTTCAAGATAAAGCAATTAAAAAAATAGCCAGTTATTTTTAACTTTTTTCTGTCTATTTTACTATTGCACTGTCTATCCAAATGTGCTAAAATAGTATTGTCATAAATGGGTTTGGCGTGGTGAGTGCTTTTTTCATATTGATGCTTCCTTTCAAAAGGGCGTTATTGGTTATTTAACTGGTAGCGTCCTTTGCATTACCCCCCCATTTTTATTTAAAGGAGTGATTAGAGTGGCTTTGACAGCAAAGCAAGAAAGTTTTGTGGCTGAATATTTGATTGATTGTAACGCCACTCAGGCAGCAATTAGGGCAGGGTATTCAGTTAAGACGGCTAATGAACAGGCTTCAAGACTGTTAGCAAACGTTAATATTCAAGAATACATGAAAAAATTAATGTCTGAAAAAGACAATGATTTAATAGCAAGCCAAGATGAAGTATTGCAGACATTAACAAGAATTTTGAGGCGTGAAGAAAAAGAATTTATTGTAATTACCGTCAAAGAAAGAAAAACTTTTTATGACGATAGCGGCAAAAAACGTATTGAAGATAAAGAAACCCCTCAGCTTGTCGAAATCCCCACAAAAATTTATGATGTTAACAAAGCTGCTGAACTACTAGCCAAAAGATATGGCCTGCTTACTGATAAGGTGCAGATGGGGGGGGCTATCCCCGTGGTTATTTCTGGAAGTGAAAAGCTTGAAGACTAAAAATATTAATTTGCCTGGCATCGTCGGAAAGGGATATGGCACATTTTGGAATTATAAAGGCAGATATAGAGTGGTTAAAGGCTCAAGAGCTAGTAAAAAAAGCAAAACAATGGCTTTATGGCTGATTGTTAACATTATGGCTTATCCACAAGCAAACGCACTTGTAATTCGAAAGACTTTTAGAACAATTGCAGATAGCTGCTTTACTGAATTGCAGTGGGCAGTTAACCGTTTAGGGGTTAATTCTTTTTGGGATTCAACTAAATCCCCACTTGAAATGACTTATAAACCCACAGGTCAAAAAATCTATTTCAGGGGACTTGATGACCCGTTAAAAATAACCTCAATTGCGGTAAAAGTCGGTTGCTTGTGCTGGGGTTGGATTGAAGAAGCATATGAAGTCATGAATGAAAACGACTTCAATATCCTTGATGAAAGCATTCGAGGAAAAACAGAGGGGAATATATTTAAACAATGGACGCTTACATTTAACCCGTGGAATGAACACCACTGGATTAAAAAGCGTTTTTTTGATACCCAATCAGATGACGTATTAGCATTAACAACCAATTATTTGTGTAATGAATGGCTTGATAAGACGGATATAAACCTATTTAATACAATGCAAAAAAACAACCCACGCCGCTATCAAGTGGCAGGGCTTGGAAATTGGGGCATTTCTGAGGGCGTAATTTACGATAAATGGCGTGAAGAACGATTTAATATTGACGAAATCAGGCATAGGGCTAATGTTAAATCAATGTTTGGGCTGGACTTTGGATACACAAACGACCCTAGCGCATTATTTTGTGGCCTTATTTGCCCCTCAGATAAACGAATTTGGGTTTTCGATGAAATATATCAGAGGGGTATGTCAAATGAACTTATAGCTCAAGAAATAGAAAATAAGGGATATGCAAAAGAATCAATCATTGCGGATAATGCAGAGCCTAAAAGTATTGACCGCTTAAAAATGCTTGGTATTGGCAGAGTTAAGCCCGCTAAAAAAGGACGGGATAGCATAAACCACGGTGTTGATTTTCTTTCCGATTTTGAAATTATAGTGCACCCACAGTGTGTGAATTTTATTACAGAAATCAGCAACTACAGTTGGGCTAAAGACAAATTTGGAAATACAATAAATAAACCTATAGACGATTTTAACCACTTGATGGACGCTATGCGCTATGCAGCAGAGCCATTTAGTTCTAAAAAAACATGGATTTATTGAGGTGATATAAATTGCTTACTATTGATGAAATAAAATCACTTATAAACAGCGATAAAGTCAGCGAGAAAAAACGACTTGCGCAGATTGGAAAACGCTATTATGAGGGTAGCCACGATATATTAAACTATAGATTGTATTATTATAATTCAGATGGCAAACTGATAGAGGATAAAACCCGCTCGAATATCAAAATTTCACATCCGTTTTTTACAGAGCTAGTTGACCAATGTGTGCAATATATGCTTTCAGGTGAAGAATCGTTTGTTAAATCAGATATTCCAGATTTACAAGGAATCCTTGATGCATATTTCGGGGACGATTTTAAAAGTGAGCTTGTTGAAACGCTTACGGATGTCTGCACTGGTGGTTTCGGCTATATGTACGCCTACAAGAACTCATATGAACGCACGGAATTTATCTATGCTGATTCTATGGGCGTTGTTGATGTCAAGGAGAAGTATACGGATGACAATAGCGAGTATGTTATATATTGGTATATTGACCGCACCGAAAAAGATAATAAAAAAATCAAACGTGTTCAGGTTTGGGACAAGTCAAAAGTTACTTATTATGCACAAGTAGATGATGGCGAATTAACTCTTGATAAATCAGAGCCCATAAATCCACGCCCACACATAGTTTACAGCAGGGACGATGAAGAAGGTAAATATGGCGATAGTTTAGGCTATATCCCCTTTTTTAGACTTGATAACAACCGCAAACAATCTAGCCACTTGAAACCAATAAAGGCGTTGATTGACGATTACGACATGGTAAGCTGCGGATTGTCAAACAATCTGCAAGATGTATCAGAGGCATTCTTTGTTGTGAAGGGCTTTCAAGGGGATAACTTAGAAGAACTGATAAACAACACCCGTGTCACTAAGCACATCGGAGTTGATACCGATGGTGATTTAGATATAAAAACCATTGATATACCTTATCAAGCAAGGCAAATAAAGCTTGATATTGACGAAAATAACATATACCGTTTTGGCATGGGCTTCAATTCAGCACAGGTAGGAGACGGAAATATTACTAATGTAGTGATACGTTCACGCTATGCATTATTAGACCTCAAATGCAACAAGCTTGAAATAAGGCTAAAGGCGTTTTTAAGAGAGCTTATTAAAATCGTTTTACAAGAAATCAACGATATGAGCGGCACGGGCTACAAGCTCGAAGATGTGTACATTGAATTCACACGTGAAATTATGACCAATGCCACCGACAATGCCCAAATTGAAAAAACAAAGGCAGAAACACAGCAAATTAAGCTCAATACGGTACTTAATGCAGCAGCTCACATAGGGCAGGAAACGGTGTTAAAAACGATTGCTGAGCTTTTAGAGCTTGATTATGATGATATTATGTCAAGCAATGATGATGAAATAAAAAATGCGCAATCCTTATTACAGGAAGTGGTAGCAGTTGAATAATCGTGAAAAAGAAGTGCTTCAAACCTCTTTAAATGCTGAAAAATCTGTTTTAAACGCTCTTGAAAAGAACTATAAATCGTATCTCGAAGATGTGAAATTAAACATCAAGTTGTTGCAAGGTGATGAACAGAGCCAAAGCAAAATATACCAACGCCAATATCAAGAAAGCCTTGAAAAAGAAATTCAGGGGTATATTGACAAACTGCAAAATAACAATTATGCCAATGTAAGTGATTATTTAAAGGATTGTTATACAAATGGTTATACTGGTTCAATGTACAGCTTGCAGGGGCAGGGGGTGCCTATTACAACGCCTATAGACCAACGTCAAATGTTAAAAGCCGTTAGTAAAACTGGGAATGATATAAAGTTATCTAAGAAGCTTTATGAAAGTGTTGGAAAGCTTAAAAATCAAACCGTTCAAGAGCTTACAAGGGGCGTTGCCACTAACCTACACTATAACGATATTGCCCGAAACATTGCTAACAGGGGCAACGTTAGCATGAATAATGCCATGAGGATAGCTAGAACAGAGGGGCATAGAATACAATGTGAAGCTCAAAATACAGCTCTGCATACGGCCAAAGACAGAGGTGCAGACGTTGTAAAACAATGGGATGCCGCACTTGACGCACGGACACGCACGACACATCAATATCTTGACGGCCAAATAAAAGAGATTGATGAAGAATTTGAATCAGGGCGGCATAAGGCACTATATCCGGGCAACTTCGGTGTTCCGGCTGAGGATATAAACTGTAGATGTTCCTTGAACCAAAGGGCTAGATGGGCGTTAGGCGATGACGAATTGAAAGAACTGCAAGAAAGGGCTGAATATTATGGATTAGATAAAACTAAGGATTTTGAAGATTATAAGCAAAAATACTTGCAATTGCCGCCTGAAAATAGTAAAATCAAGTTAACGACAGATGAGGAAAAGGCCGTTAATGATTATGTCGGGGCTAAAAGCTATACGCTTAATGAGAAATTAAGAACAGGCGCAGAGTTAACACCAGCAGAAAAGAAGTTGATGGATAACTTAGATAGTGCGCTTAGCAAAATGCCTACATATCAAGGCACGGTTTATCGCTCTATTACTGATATGGGGATTGGTGATGTTGACGATTTTATCAATGAGCATGAAATTGGGGCAGTCGTTAAATACCCGTCTTATACATCAACGTCAACTAGTGTTTATGATGATACTTTCCCAATTCAATATGTTATAAAAAGTAAATCAGGTTCAAATATACAGGCTTATAACAAAAAAGAGCAAGAGATACTTTTTAAGCGTGGTTCACAATTTTTTGTTGAAAAAGTTGACGGCAAAACTATCTACTTAAGGGAGGCATAAGGATGCAGAAACCATATTCAAACAAACGGTGGCATGATAACCCGTGCCCAATATTTGACTTGCAGTGCAATAAGTGCAAGAACTATTTTGGTTTCGGTAAATGCAAGGCCTTCCCTGAAAAAATCCCGCCTGAGTTACTAAGTGATGAAATCAAGCATAATAAACCATACCCGAACGACAACGGAATTGTGTTTGAACCAAAAAAATAACAAGTTAACACCGATTCAAGGACGCTTAAAAAAGGTGTCCTTTTTTCATACAAAATTCATCTTCAAAAATCAGATGTAAAACAGAGTATTTCGAGGTTGAGGTAACAACTAAAAATCCTATTTGAATTTATGGAGGAAAGAAAATGACTTTACAGGAAATTTTAAAAGCGCAGGGCTTAACGGATGAACAAATTACTAAAGTTGTCGGTGACATGAAGCAAAATAAGATTTTTACAGCAACTGAGGAAAATTTAGACATTCGATATAAGGACTTGCAATCAAAGCACGGAGAGGCCACAGGCCTAATTGAGCAGCTGAAAAAGGATAATGCCGGAAATGAGGCGTTGCAAAGCAAGGTTTCAGAATATGAGGGCAAAATCTCAGAGCTTGAAGCGCAGCTTAAGCAAACACAGGTTGATTCGGCCTTAAAAGTCGCACTTTTAGAAGCCAATGTTGTTGATGTTGATTATTTGACATTCAAAATTAAGGAGCAGGGAGAAATAAAGCTTGACGATAAGGGAAATATCAAAGGGCTATCTGATACTCTCAGCACTTTAAAAACTCAATACCCTAATCAATTTGCCGCCACTGAAAACGGCGGTAAGAAAATCGAGGAAATTAAACTACCTCAAAACAAAGCCGAAACTTATTCTATTGACACAATTAAAGGCATGTCAGCAGATGAAATAGCGGCAAACTGGGAAGCCGTAGAAACCGCTATGGCCTCCTCAAAATCTAATTAATGAAAGGATATTTTTATCATGGCAATTTCAAATTTTATTCCGCAAGTATGGGCGGCAAAACTACTTATTGAGCTTAGGAAAGCTCTTGTTTACGGTGGATCAGGCATTATAAACAAGAATTTTCAGGGGGATATTTCAAAGCTAGGCGATAGCGTTAAGGTATCTTCTATTGGTGATATTTCTATATTCGATTATGCAAAAAATACAGATATATCAGCATTGCAGACCCTTGACGATTCAGCGGTTACCCTTATTATCAATCAGGCAAAGGCTTTTAATTTCCAAATTGATGATGTTGATAATGCACAGATGAACCCAAAAATAATGATGGACGCAATGCAAAAAGCAGCCTATAAGCTAGCAGACGCAGCCGACCAGTACATTGCAAGCAATTATATTGATATAGCTAACACAATAGGTAGTGATGCAACTCCTGAGGTTTTAACGGCCGCTAATGCCTATGATAAGCTAGTTGATATGCGTGTGGCTCTTGATGAAGCGAACGTTCCCACTATAGGCAGATGGGCAGTTGTCCCCCCTTGGGTTTACGGGTTGCTGCTTAAAGATGATAGGTTCGTGGGCACAGGCGGCACACAGGCCGAAAACGTTCTTACAAATGGTGTCGTAGGCAAGGCAGCCGGATTCACCATTTACGAGAGCAATAATGTGCCTAATACAACCGGCGCACAGTACAAGATTATCGGCGGTACATCTAGCGCATGGAGTTTTGCAGAGCAGATTAACAGCGTGGAAGCCTACAGACCTGAAAAGCGTTTTGCAGATGCCGTAAAGGGTTTACACCTGTACGGCTCAAAAGTCATGCAGCCCGCTGGCCTTGTCGTTCTTACTGCAAATAAGGATTCGGGGACAACCGAGGAGGATTAATCTATGTGGTTTATGAATCTTAAAACTGGGAAGGTTTGGAATTCTTCAAATCCTGATATTGTGGCTAGAGTAAAGGCAGATGCTGCAACATATAAGGCAGTCAACCCGCCTGAGGCAAAAAAGCCAAAGGGCAGGCCAAAAACCTTATCCACTTCAAAGGACTGATAAAATGCTAATCAATGTAAACGAATTGACGGATATGCCCGAATTTTCGGGTGTATCAGAATCAGTTTTAAAACTACAGCTTGAAGCCATAGAAATTCTGATAAGAGCATATACAAACAATAACTTTCAGAATAGAGCAGTGAGGTTTGAAGCCGCTTCCCTTGAATCTGGGTTGTTAGGGAAAAGCATATATTTGAAAATAGGTGATACTGTTCAGATAACAGAATCAATCAATGATGGCCTGTATACTGTAACGCAAATTCAAGATTCAGTAACCGTTGTTGATAAGCCTTTATTTGCAACAGTGCATAATCTTGTCACAAAGGTTGAGTATCCCGCCGCCGTTGTACAAGGTGCTTTAAATATGCTCAAATGGGACGTTGCTAACCGTGATAAAGTCGGTGTGAAGTCTGAATCAATTTCAAGGCATTCCGTGACATATTACGACATGGACAGCAATAACCAGATTAACGGATACCCCGTGTCGCTTATGGGATTTTTAAAGCCTTACATGAAAGCGAGGTTTTAAAATGAAAAAAATCGGTGGTAATATCACGGCAAATATTTTGCGTAAAGTGCAGCAAGAAAAAAATATCATAGGAGAAAAGGCAGTTACATGGGTTTCTGCCTTTTCTCTTTTAGGTTTCCTTGATTTGCAAAACGGAGACAGCAAAAACACATATAATGCCAAATTACAGGAAAGCACACATATTTTCATTTGTGATTATCAGGTTTTATCAGGGATAACGCCCGAAAATTCAAAACTGGTCATATCCGGTCAAGAATATCAAGTTATATTGATTGATAATCCCATGCAATTAAATCAACATCTTGAAATTTACTTGAAATATTTAGGTGGTCAAAATGTCAATTAAATTCACTGATAACCGTGTTTTAGTTAAAGCTGCATTGAATCAAGCAACCATTGCATTCTTGGAAGAAATAGGCGGGGAACTTGTAGCAAGAACCCGCCGAAATTCAAGAGTTGACACAGCTCATACAAAAAACAGCTATCAGCATGTTGTTGATACAGCCAATTCTAGTGTTGCCATTGGTTCGCCTATGGAAAATGCGATTTGGGAAGAATACGGCACGGGCGTTTATGCTCTGGAGGGCAATGGGCGCAAAACACCATGGATTTACAAAGATAGAAAAGGGAAAGCCCATAAAACAGTTGGTAAAAAGCCTAATAGACCGCTTTACAGAGCGTTTGAATCAAGCAAAGAGGCGATAATAAAACAAGGTCAAAGAATTCTTAATTCAAGGATGGGGGAATAGCTATTGGTTGAAGTTTTACAAGCGTTGAACAATGAAATGCAAGGTTTAGGCTTGAATTATGAATACGATACGATTACAGACCCTTCCCCCACTTTTCCCTATTGGGTAGGTGCTTATTCAGAGGACGCTGTGTCAGACGAAAGCGGTCAAGAAACCGCTGAGATAACGCTAACGGGATTTTCTATTGACATGCCGTTACTTGTTATAGAAACTCAAAAGAAGCAGATTAAAGACCATTTTATTAACGCCATTCGGGTAACAACTGAAAACGAGAATGTGGTGTTTTTTTACTTCTCAGGCTCTGTTGATGTACCTATTGATGAATTTGGAGTGAGAAAATCAGAAATAAGACTTAAAGTAATTAAATTTAATGGAGGAATTTAAATGCGTAAACATGGAGTAACCGAAAATACGCCTAAAAATACCGTTTTAGGTGCAGGCGTAATATATAAAAACTTTAATTATGATGCGCAATCCGGAGATGCCGATAGTGGTTCGGTTTTGATAGGCGCAACAAAGGGCGGCAATTCATTAACTATAACCCCAAACATCATAAATATTGAACCGGATGGGGCATTAGTTAAGGTGAAAGGCCTTGCAGTAAAACAAGGCGAAACAGCAGAACTCGAAATAAATATGCTAGAGCTTACAGATGATGTTATAAAGATGTCAATTATAGGGTCAACCGCAGCAGATTCAGGTATTGACGGTTTCACGCAAATTGACACTAAAGCCGATATTGAAGAAGGGGATTATATCACCAAGCTTGCGTTTGTCGGCGAAACTGTTGACGGTAGAGCGATTATAGTTGTTTTTGCCAATGCCCTTTGCACAAGCGGCCTATCTATCGAAGCTAAGATGGGTGACCCAACGGTTATTAAGTTGAAATTTGAAGCAAATCAAGCGATTAACGGAGATTTAGAAGTGCTGCCAGTTACTATTTATTACCCGCCAATCGCTACACAAGGGAGCTAATAAACTATGGAATATAAATTTAAACCATTAACATCACAAGATATTTTTCCAATCGCAAAGCTTATAAGTAAAATCGGCTTGAAAAACGCAATGAAATCTATTGATACAACTTCAATATTTTCTTTGTTCGAAAATAAAGACAACGAAAATATGGTGTCTGTTCTTGGTTTTCCGTTGTTCATGAGTATTGCAGATTTGATTTTAAGCAACTTAGATAAGTGCGAGGATGATATTTATAAGATATTATCAGCAAGCACAGGTTTGACAGTTGCTGAACTTAAGCAGATTTCGATTGCGGATTTTGCAGAAATGATAATAGGTTATGTAAAGCAAGATGGATTTGCGGATTTTATCAAGGTTGTTTCAAAATTTATCAAATAGGAATAGAAGAATTTGCGGATTTGCTGTTTAAAAAATATGCAAATCCGTTTATTCTTCTTGACCAATTCATAATCATAGGCGGTTTTTCGGCGTTTATTGAAAAACTTGTTGAGTTTGATAATAATCAATCAGCGTGGGAATTTTTCCTACACAAAGTGACCGATAAAACTTATAAAGAATTCAAAGAAAGCTTGAAAAATCAACCTGAAAATTTTGGAGCAACCGAGCAAGAAACCGCTGATATTATTAATAAATTTGCAAGGAAAGGAGGGTAATATATGGACGTTTTTAAACTGCAAGGAATAATTGATTTAAACAATAAAAATGCGCTTAAGGCACTTGACGAAACCTCCGATAAAGGCAAAGAAACCGATGGTAAACTTAATAAGTTTTTCGGTGCTATCGGAAAAGGGGCTTTAGCTCTAGGCAAAGTAGTTGCAACGGGTGTAGTAACTGGCACTGTTGCGCTTGCTGGCTTAGGGGTTGCAGCAGTTAAATCATATGCAGATTATGAGCAGCTTGTC
>JAISYX010000029.1 GCA_031269595.1 Oscillospiraceae bacterium | reverse complement strand
TTTTGTCCATAATTTCAATTCGGTTAACGACATTGTCTTTTGCTTCCCTTTTCTCATTAATAAGCGTAAGCGTTTTCCTGCTCTTGCTAGGTTGATTAATCTTTAGGTTAACGCTGGTGTAGGTCTGCCCCTACGGTTTTTTAGAAAAACCATTAATTACGCATTACGAATTATGCATTAATCAAAACCTCTTCCGCTTGGCGGTTTTTAAAATATACTACGCTTTTAAAGCCGCAGTTTTTTGCGCATTCAAGCCCTGCCTCTATGCCAAAGCCTATGTCGCTGCTGCGGTGGGCGTCTGAGCCCACGGTAATAAGCTTGCCGCCTAAGCTGCGAAATCTGCGCACCAGAGCCTCCTCCGGCAGCAGCGTGCCTATAGGCTGGCGCAGGCCTGAGGTATTAATCTCAAGAGCCTTGTCCTTTTCTGCTAAAAGCCTTAGTATTGTATCTATTTTATCATAAAACTTATTTAAATCAAGGGCTATTTTTGCCCTTCCTGTAATATATCTTAATGGATATGTCAGGTGCGCAAGGGAGTCAAAGCCGCCCCACTCCACGGTTTCCAACAGCTCGTCAAGATACAGCCCGAATATCTCTTCAGGGTTTTCCTGTGTGTAATCAAGATAGTAAAAGTCACGTTTATCCTTTAAATTGTGCACAGAGCCAAGTATAAAATCACGTTTATACAGGCTCTCGGCCTCTTTTGTGTAGGCGGGATTGTGGCAGGGCTGCCCAAACTCTGAGCCCAGCAGCACCTCCAGCTTGCCCTTAAAGGCCCACTGTGCGTCAAGTATATCTCTGCGGGAGCACCAGGCTGCCTCTTCAAAGCCCTGCTCTGCGTATACATCCAGCTCGCAATGGTCGGTGATAGTTAGCACCCTTATGCCCTTTTCAAGGGCACTTTGGCACAGGTTAAGCACGCTCTCTTCCCCGTCGGGGGAAGAGATTGAATGTGTGTGACTGTCTATTAAAAAATTAAAGCTCATGTGTAAAGCTCCTCTGCTGCTTTGTTAATGTCTAAGGCTTACATTTTCGTAGGGGCAGACCTGTGTGTCTGCCCAAAGACGGGAATTTTGCGGCAATCTGGGCAGACACGCAGGTCTGTCCCTACAGATTTTGTTAATACTGCATATTGCAAAAAATCCCTTTTGAGGCTACAAAAGGGATTTTTACCTCTTCTAATTATACCACAATTAAGGCAAAAAAGCAAGCAGATATACTACCAAATGAGAATAATTTTTAGCTCATATCTTGTCTATTTTCGACTAAACTTTTCCTGCTTTCCTTCATCATTTGTTAACACAAGATGGTTTTGAGAGAGCAAGCAAGTAGATTTTACAAAAACTTCATTTTCGTCCTTGTTAAGCTTGATTGTAAGCACATTCTTTTCAAGGGTATATGTCCCGCTGGTCAGAGCTTCCCCGTTACTGCCGAAAACTACGGTTTTATCGTCTAAAAATTCTATATAGGCATTGCTGTTGTAGTCCGATACCCACACGCCTTTAAAATTGTTGTTTTTACAGGAACACAGCACTAACAGCACCGCAGCAGATAAAATTAACAAAATAGCCTTGATTTTCATATTAAACACCATGTGTTGAGAGCCCGCACACCAACATTTTGTTAAAAAGCGTTTGTTGTGCCTGCGCCCTACCCTTCTTATTTTTTTCAAACTATATGTCTCCGCAAATGAATTTTTAAGCACCGCCCAAAGCATGAGAAGCCTTCTACAATGAAGTTTATTATTTAAAATTAGAAATTATTATTGAATTTACGAAAAATATTTGTTATAATAATAAAAGCGAATATTGATACAGAATACAACACAAGTGATATATAGTCTAACCGCTATAATATCCCTGTTTTTTCAGGGAAAGCTCATAGTGTACCACAACAAAATAGGAGTTGACAGTAATGAATAACAACGAATTATATTTTAACAGGGAGCTCTCGTGGCTGGAATTTAACCACAGGGTTATGATGCAGGCCTTAGCAAAGGAAAATCCTGTGTTTGAGCGCATGAAGTTCCTATCTATAGTCAGCTCTAACCTTGATGAGTTTTTTATGATTAGAGCGGCCTCTATACGTGACCAGATAAGGGCTAAATATCAAAAGACAGACGATGCCGGATACACGCCCAAGCAGCAGTATGCGGCCATAAGCAAGCGTGCGCATATAATGGCAGACATGCAATATTCAATTTATAACGAGAGTATACTATCTGAGCTTAAGCAAAACGGAATACGCTTTTTAAAGCCCTTTGATTTAGACTATGAGCAGTCTGAATTTACTCTGCAATATTTTAAAAGCACTATTTATCCTGTTTTAACGCCTCTAACGGTGGATTTAAGCCACCCCTTCCCACTTATCCTTAACAAATCCCTTAACCTTGGGGTTTTGCTCAAGCCTAAGGGTGAAAAAAAGGAGGAGGACTACATCTTCTCCACAGTGCAGGTGCCCTCTGTACTTCCACGCTTAGTCAGCTTGCCCTCAGAGGAGGGCGAGGTGGTTATAATGTACCTTGAGGACATCATACGCATGTATATAGATACCGTATTTACAGGCTACAGAGTGCTGTGCTGTCACCCTTACAGAATCACCCGCAACGGCGACCTCTCACTGGACGAAGAGGATGCTGTGGATTTGCTCTCTGAAATTAAAAAGTCCCTTAAGCAGCGCAAATGGGGCTCTGTTATAAGGCTGGAGATAGAGAGCGGCTCAAGCAACAAGCTTTTAGATGCTCTGGTTGCGCCCTTAAAGCTGGATAAAAAAGAAATATATCAGATAGACGGGCCTATTAACCTTAGCTTTCTTGCAAAGGAGCTTTACTCTATCCCGGGCTTTGACTGTCTCAAGGATGAACCTCTTGTGCCCTATCTCTCAGAGGAGCTTAAAAAAACCGCCTCTATATTTGACTGCATTAAGGCAAAGGATATTATCCTGCACCACCCCTATGATTCCTTTGACCCTGTATTACGGCTGTTAACAGAGGCCGCCGAAGACCCCAAGGTTTTGGCTATAAAGCAAACCCTTTACAGAGTTTCGGGCAACAGCCCCGTTGTTGCGGCACTTGCCAAGGCGGCGGACAGGGGCAAGCCGGTAACCGCACTTATAGAGGTTAAGGCACGCTTTGACGAGGAGCACAACATTAAGTTCGGCGAAAGGCTGGCTCAGGCGGGTGCGCATATTATCTATGGGGTTGCAGGGCTTAAGACACACTCAAAAATCACCCTTATTGTGCGCAGGGAGGAGGACGGCATACGCCGCTATCTCCATTTAGGCACAGGCAACTACAACGACATTACAGCTAAAATTTACACAGACTACTCCCTTATGACAGCCAATGAGGAGCTTGGGGAGGACGCAACCGACTTTTTTAACTGCCTTACAGGCACCTGTGATACCCCCGAGCTAAAGCGTCTGGTTATGGCTCCTACCATGCTGCGCAGCACCTTCGCCCAGCTAATCCGTCACGAGAGGCACGTGGCCGAAAAGGGCGGCAAGGCGGAAATTTTTGCAAAAATGAACTCCCTTGTTGATGATAGGATAATACGCAGCCTTTACAAGGCCTCCTCAGCCGGAGTTAAAATACGGCTGCTGGTAAGGGGCATTTGCTGCCTTAAGCCCGGCGTGCCCGGGCTTAGCGAGAATATAGAGGTGCGCTCTATAGTGGGCAGATTTTTAGAGCACTCCCGTGTGTATCATTTTTATAACGAGGGCAGAGATAAGCTCTTCCTCTCCTCCGCAGACTGGATGACAAGGAACATGGATAGGCGTGTAGAGCTGCTGTTCCCTGTTTTGCAGGAGGATATAAGGCAGAGAATTCTTGCGGATATGGACTTATACTGGAGCGACAATGTAAAGTCTAAAATTTTGCAAAAGGACGGGCAGTACCGCCCTATCTCGCCCTTTGGCAAGCAGATAAACGCACAGGAGCAGCTGCTTATCAGCGCAGACAAAGCACAGGCCTTCGCCTCCCCTGAGGAGGCTGTAGAAGAGAACAATGCCGATTCTGCCGAAGTCAACGCTGAGGCTGAGTTCTTGTATCGTAAATATTAATTTGTATATATTTGATAAACATTCTGTTTATCAAACATTAAAATGCAGTTGTATTAATGTTTAACAGGATGTTATCATAGCTTTGTGCTCATGCCGCACGGGCACTTACTTTCTGGTTCCGCCCAGAAAGTAAGCAAAGATGCGGGCAGAGGGATTCCGATTCCCTCTGCACTCCTTAAACGGGGCAGAG
>JAISYX010000124.1 GCA_031269595.1 Oscillospiraceae bacterium | reverse complement strand
TTGTGCGGTGCTGTGCGCAGCTCGGGGTATGGGTAATCAGGATTGCTGCCTATTTGCCAGACTGTAGTAAAATCAAAGCCTGTAAAGGTGCTCTGCTGACGGAGTTGAGAATCTGTTTTGGTGTAGGTGCTGTTGCTCAGGCCGGAGTCTGTCCTTATAAAGCATCTTGTGGTGTTAATGCCATAGCTGTTAACAGGCAAGCCGTTGCCAGCCGCATATATGCCAAAGCCCTTGGGAGCACTTAAAGCAGCTGCATTGTAGCAGCGGTTAATTCTGTAGCCGTTATAGCCTGCAATGCCTGCGGGGTTGATAGTTGTGCTTGCAACCTCGGCCGCATTGTAGCAATCAGAAATAGAGGCACTGGCTGCTATGTACCCCACTATACCGCCTATATCCTGTGCGTTGGAGGCGGTTGTACGTATAACTCCGCCTGAAGTATAGCAGGCACTAAGGCTGGCCTCTGCGGTTTGATAGGCCGCTATGCCGCCTGTGTGTACACCGCCTGTTATATCTGCATCAATTAATGCTATGTTTTGAACAATGCCCTGATTCTTGCCCACAAGGCCTGTGTAAAGGGCTGTGGGAGTGTTGATTTTAAGCCCTGAGATTACATAACCCTTGCCGTCCAGCGAGCCTGTGAAGGGCTGGGCGTCTGAGCTGCCTATAACAGGGAAGCCGCTGCCTCCGTTGTAATAAGCCCCGCCTGAGGCAAAATCTGCCGCAGTAAAGATTATATCTGCACCAAGCTCATAAGTGCCTGTAGGGTCGGCCACCGCCTGAGCAAGCCCTGCCTTTGTTGTTATGATGATAGGGTCTGCTGCAAAAGCAGTAAAAGAGGGAACACAAATCAAGGTAAGCAGCATGGATAACACTATAAATGCGGAAACAAGCGATTTAAATCCTCTTTTCATTAGCTCAAACACTCTCTTTTCTTTGATTTTTTAGTATGCTAACATTATTACATAAAAGCACGCAGTGCAACCTTTAAATGTAACAATGTTCTTTCAGGCATCGGCAATTTATTGCCGTTAATGCCGTAAGGTTATTATAGCATATTTAAGAAAAAATTACAATACCTCCATACGGGAAATTAAGGGTGAAAAACGATAAGAGAAACAACAATAAGCACAAAACAGCAGCTTTTCAACAATCGTGACAAACTTCGACCGGGTTCCTTCAAAATAAGTTACAAATTATTAAAATTTATGTCGGAAATGTAATTGCGCGTGTGTCAAAAATAACGGTATTTTCAACAAATTTAAACAAATAAAGCAAATATACAACAATTCTTCATTTGCAATTTTAGAAGTTTTAAGGTATAATTAAATTTAATTAAAATAAACATTGGAGATGAAACGATGCCCGCCGATTTACACTGTCACACTAAGCTTTCCGACGGCTCTACCTGCTTGGAGGATATTATCACGCTGGCCAAGTACAGCAAGCTTTCAGCTATATCCATAACAGACCATGATACCTTTGCAGGAACTGTCCGCGGGCAGGTTTTAGGCAACAGAGTGGGAGTTAAAGTCGTTAACGGCATAGAGCTTTCAGCCTTTGACTTTAAAAGAGGGCGCAAGGTGCATCTTTTGGCCTATATGTGTGCAAGCCCCGATAGACTGCGGGGGCTGTGCCATCAAACTGCCGCAAACCGCAAAAAGGCCGCCTCTGAGATACTTCAAAAGCTTATACGGGTTTATCCCATAACCCCCGATATGGTAACAAGAACCGCAACAGGCTCTACCAACATATTCAAGCAGCACATAATGCACACCCTTATGAATGCAGGCTATGCAACCGAAATATTCGGTGCTACATATGAAAAATTATTTGCGCCCAAGCACGGGCTTTGTGCAGTAGAGCCGGAGTATCCCGACATCTTCACGGTTTTGGAGCTTGTACACTCTGCGGGAGGAATCTCTGTTTTAGCGCACCCCTCGGCCTATGACAGCATGGAGCTGCTGCCTGAGCTTATTGAAGCCGGCTTGGCAGGGGTTGAGGTTTGGCACCCACGCAACACAGAGGAGGATACAGAGACCCTGCAAAAAATCGCTATAGATAAAAAGCTTATTATGACAGGCGGCACGGATTTTCATGGCATGTACACCAAAAATATCCTTAGGCTTGGCACTTACACCACTCCTGATAAACAGCTTTCACGTATACTTGAAAGAAAATAATGTAATTTTTCAAAATCTATTGAAAAAAGTGGAGTAATGTGGTATACTATTAGAGTAAAGCGTGTAAAATAATCTAAGCGTTGAAAAGAAATAGGAAAGGACGCAGGAGATGTGCTAATCTCTCTGCATATGGTGCTGTAAAATGGCAGAAGTTAAAAAAGATACTATTATAGGAGATATTTTGGATTTAGACCCTACAACCGCTCCTTATTTTCTTGCAATGGGTATGCATTGCCTAGGCTGCCCTTCCTCAAGAGGGGAAACTCTGGAGCAGGCCTGCGACGTGCATGGCGTTGACGTAGACGATTTGCTTGGCAAGCTTAACGAGCACGTAGCGGGGATTTAGTTGAAAATTGACAGTTGAAAGTTGAAAATTAAGATTAATTTGCTTTGCAAATTTAATTTAAAGTAGTTCAATCCAAATACAAAAACATTCAGCCCGAAGGTTCACGTTCGGGCTGATTTTTCCGTTCAAGGTGTGTTTTATGAATAATTTAGCTCTTGTTCCGCCGCTTTCTCATGATTTTAAAAAGCTTATGCTGGCGCACTATGCCTTTATGGTGTTTACACAGCTGCCAGGAGTGTTTATCAACACCTTTTTGCTTGAAAGAGCAGATTTGTCTGTTGTTTTAATCTACAATATATTGGTTTATATCTTCACTGCCTTTTCTATGCATATAGTCCCGCCCTTTATGCGCCGCTTCTCGGCTGCGGGGGTTGCAAAAATAGGTGTGGGGATGTATGCCTGCGTCTATTTGATTTTGCTTATCTTTATGGATAGAGCCGTTAATATTTATGTGCTTATAGGCGTGTTAACAGGCACAGCAGCCGGATTTTATTGGCTGGGCTATAACTATCTTATTAATGTATTAACCGAAAATGACAACAGAGATAAGGGCTTGGGCTTGCTTAATGCGGGATACGCCGTTGCGGGTATGCTTATACCGCCCTTTTCCGGCTGGATTATCTCCCTGTTTAAGGCCTCGGGCTATGTTATCATATTTGCCTCTGCTGCCGCAGTGGCGGCTCTTACCGCCCTGCTTTACTCCCGATTGCCTAGTACGAAATCTGAAGAGAAGGGCTCAGGCAAGCTTGCAAAGGCCTATAAGCTGGTGTTTAAAGATGCTCGCTGGCAGATAGCACTGGCAGGTGAGGTGTGCAAGGGTATGCGTGAGGGCTCGCTCTCATTTATGCTCTCTGTGGCACTGTTTGCACTGGTTAACAGCACGCTCTTGGTTGGGCTTAACGCCTTTGCGGCGGGCATAGCCGCAACTGCTGCAAATCTTATTATAAGCAGGGTGATACACCCTGAAAGCAGGCTTAAATGGATGTCTGCCTCTGTCTCGGGCATGGTTTTAATAGCGATAATGCTTATAATTTCGCCCACTCCTGCAATTATTGTGACCTTTAGCGTGATAAACTCTTTAATTCAAAACTTTTTGCAAACGCCCTCGGTAAGCATATTATTCTCACTTTTTGACAAGCAGAGGGAGGCGGTGGCTCTTAAGGCAGAGCTGTTTGCAATAAGGGAGCTGGCTCTGGGCTTTGGCAGAGGCTTGGGCATAGTGGTGTTCCTGCTTATCCCCAACGACCCCCACAGCCTTGCTTTGGGAGTAATGTTTATAACATTGATACAGTTTTTAACTGTGTTCCTTAATAAGGTGACTGTTAAGCAGGTGCGTGAATTAGATGTTAGAGGCTAGGAGTTAGAGTTTAGAATTTTTAAGCAGACGGAAGTGCAAGGCTTTGCAGAGGCGATTATCAATCCCCCCGCAGATTGGACGGACTGTGTAAGTGCGGCAAACTAATTGCGCAACCCACAAAACTGCTTGAGGGGAACTTCTTGTCTCTTACCTCTTGCTTCTTACCTCTAGTTTGACTTTTTACCTTAAATGTGGTAAAATAAAATATCCTATTTAATTTGGAGTTATATAACTTATGGAAAGCAAAATCAAGGACGTACAATCCGATTTTCTGTTTAAAGCTGTGCTGCAGCTAAAAACCCTTGAGGAATGCTATGCGTTTTTTGAGGATTTGTGCACGGTGCAGGAGGTCAGGGCTATGGCGCAAAGGCTCACGGTTGCACATATGCTTAGGAATAATCAGGTTTACAGTGAGATTGTAAGCAAAACAGGAGCCAGCACCGCAACTATAAGCAGAGTTAACCGCTCGCTTAATTACGGCAACGATTCCTACAGCTTTGTGTTTGAAAGGCTGGAGAAGGGTTTTATGGAATGAGCTACTCAGGCTTTGCACAGTATTATGACGCCCTTACAGAGGACGTAGACTACACCCTTTACTGCGATTATTTTGAAGCACTGTTTTTGGCCTTTGGCAAAAAGCCCGAGATAGTGCTGGATGCCGCCTGCGGCACAGGCTCACTATCCCTTGAGCTGTGCAAGCGGGGCTATTCTGTTATAGGGCTGGATTCCTCTATCGAAATGCTAACAGCAGCCAAGGATAAGGCCTATGACGCAGAGCTTGACATCCTCTTCCTTGCGCAGGATTTATCCAAAATGGATTTATACGGCACAGTAGATGCCGTAATCTGCTTTTTAGACAGCCTTAATCACATCACAGACGAGAAGCTGCTGCTGGAGGCCTTTTGCAAAATCGCACTCTTCCTGCACCCTGAGGGCATATTCATCTTTGATGTTAACACCGTTTATAAGCACAGGGAGGTTTTGGCGGACAGCACCTTTGTAAGTGAAGCAGAGGAGCTTTTCTGCGTCTGGCGCAATGCCTTGCTGGAGGACGGCTTTACCACACAGATAAACCTTGATTTTTTTGCAAAAACAGGGGATAATCAATATATACGCTCATTTGAGCAGTTTGACGAAAGAGCCTACACCCACGAGGAGCTCAGCGCACTCTTAAGTGCGGCAGGGCTTGAAATTCTGGCTGTATACGGGGACTTAACACAGGAGACTCCCAATGCAGAAAGTCAAAGAAATTTTTATGTTGTAAAAAAATTAGTTTAAAAACAATAGGAAAGGCAGAGACGCAGGCGCAGCATATGTGTTCCATATATTGTTGCTGTGCGTGTCTCTAACACATGGTGCTTGAATTGAGTAAAATAGTAAGATGCATTTCAACAGACGGCCTTGTTATGGCCGCCGCAATAGATTCCACGGACATAGTCAAGGAGGCGGCACGTGTGCACCACACCACTCCCGTTATGACCTCCGCACTGGGCAGACTCCTTACAGGTGCCTCTATTATGGGCTCTATGCTCAAGGAGGAAAAGGCCAGTATGACTATCCGCATTAAGGGCGAAGGCCCTGCCGGTGCTTTAATCGCCGTGGCGGAATCCAACGGGAATGTAAGGGGCTATGCCGAAAACCCGGGCTTGCTCATTATGCCTGATGAGAACAAAAACCTCAATGTCAGGGGTGCTGTGGGCAGCAAGGGCGTGCTCTCTGTAATTAAGGATTTTGGCTCAGGAGAGCCATATGTCGGTCAGATTCCCTTAGCCTCCGGCGAAATAGCCGAGGATTTGGCCTATTATTACGGCATAAGCGAGCAAATCCCCACTGTATTCGCTCTGGGGGTTAATTTTGATGAGAAGTGGAATTTCAGCCGTGCAGGAGGCTGCTTTATTCAGCTGTTACCCGCCGCAGACGAGCGGGAGATACTCAAGGTTGAGGAGTGCATTAAGCATATCAAGCCCATAACCCAAATGCTGGCCGAGGGCTTTAAGACGGAGGAGATTTGCCGTGCTGTTCTGCCAGATTTTGAGCTGGAGGTGCTGGATGAATTTGAGGTTGAATATCACTGCCCATGCAGCTTGGATAGGGTGTACCGCTCCCTGGCCACTCTAAGCTCCGAGGATATAGAAACTCTTGCGGGAGAGGACGGCTACGCCGAGGTCTGCTGTCATTTTTGCGACGCAGTTTACAACATCAATCAAGAGGAACTAAACGCACTGGCAGAAGCAAAGAGAAATGAAAAATTGAAAGTGACAAATGATGGTTGGAATGCTGATTAGAGGCAAGAGACAAGAGGTAAGAAGTAAGAACACGCCGACAAGATAAATTCACCATAATTATACATTATGCATTAAAACGGGGTGTGCCTGTGAATATTAACGTAAATGCCACAATAGAGCTAAAAAAGCCCCACCCTTGCGGCAGCAGGGAGTTTGCCGTTTTGCGTGCGGGCATGGATTTTAAAATAAAATGCAAGGGCTGCGGGCACGAGCTTATGGTGCCAAGGGCAAAGCTGGAAAAGAGTGTAAAACGGGTGGTGGAACCCTAAAATAAAAATTAGGTAAAAAGGAGTGTTTTACATGGCAAGGGGTAAGGACATTTTTTTTAACGAGGGCACGGAGTTTCTCAACACATTGGGGCAGGCGTTTCCAAAGCTTATGCCGATTCCTGTGGCTGCCGAGATTATCAAGTTGGGAGTGGCCTTGGTGGGCTTTTTAAGGGAGAAAAAGTATAACAAGCGTTTTTTGCAGGAACAGCAAAAGCGTTTTAGTGTTCTGGTTGATAAAACAGGGCTAAACCCCAATGGCGAAACGGCAAAGCTGATTAACTCCACAGCACTTATTACTATGGCCTATGCATGGCTGATGGAAACCTCCTACAAAGCAACCTGCAGCCCGCAAAATGCCGCAGAGCTTGCGCTTGCGCTTTGGGGTGAGGAAAAGCCTGCACCGGATTCAATTGCAAAAACAGCGGTTAAGCGCAAGCATGAGCAAAGCATACAGCTTATAAAACAATATATAACAGATATTTACAATCTAACTAAAATACGGCTTTATGAATCCTTTGAACCGCCCATAAAGGCAATTTTGGCGAAAATTGTGCAAAATGAAGAAAATGCAGAACGCCGCCACCAAGAAGTTTTGGAAGCTATACGAGCGGAGGCGGGAGAGAGAGGCGCAGGGGCTCAAGCCCGTGCTGAGGGCAAGGAAGGCGATGAGTTACCTGCTGTTACAGAGAGCGAATATACTGCAATTGGGTATTACGACATAGCCCTTGATTATTACGATAGAGGCAGATATGATGAAGCACTGCACTGGCAGTTAAAAGCACTGGCAGAATTGGAGGAATTATTGCCTATTGATAGTGTTGAGCTTGCCGGGTGCTATAATTATTTGGGTATGATTTGTGATGGCCTAGGAGACTATGAAAAGGCACTAGAGTTTTATAACAAGGCTTTAGCGATTTATCAAAAAGAGTTAGGTGAAGAGCACCCGTATACCGCCAATACCTATAACAATATAGGCTCTGTTTATAAGAGGAAGGGCGAACACATAAAGGCACTGGAATTTTACAACAAGGCTTTAGCAATTTGCGAAAAGGCTGCAGGTAAAGAGAACGCTGTCGCCGCTCGTATCTATAACAACATAGGTTTTGTTTATGAGAATATGGGCAACTACGAAAAGGCACTGGAATTTTACAACAAGTCTATAGCAGTTTTTGAAAAAGTGCTGGGCAAAGAACATCCTGATACTGCCAACACCTATAACAACATAGGCTCTGTTTATGCTGATATGGGCGACTACGAAAAGGCGTTGGAATTTTGCAACAAAGCGTTGGCGATTTTTGAAAAGGGACTGGGCGAAGAGCATCCCCTAACCACGAGGGCCTACGAGAGCATAGGCATTATTTATAGTAGGAAAGGCGAATATGATAAGGCACTGGAGTTTTACAACAAGTCTTTAGCAATAAGAGAAAAGGTACTGGGAAAAGCGCATCCTGAAACCGCAATTTCCTATAACAACATAGGCCTTGTTTATGCTGAAATGGGTGAGTATGAAAAGGCATTGGAATATTATTTAAAAGCCTATTTAATTATGCGAAGATATGGTGAAGACCATCCCCGCACTCAAGGGTATTTGCAAAATCTTAAATACGCTTACAAAAAAGTCCATAAACTCAAGTCCTTTGAAGCATGGCTTGCCACGCAGCTACCGCCTGTGGCGGAAACTCCGCAAAAGCTGCCCCCAAGCAAAGGCTTAAATGGCGCATGGCATAGCCGCACAGCCCGTTCTATAAACGGTGAAGGGCTGCGTATTATAGAATAACATATCAGCCGGTTAGAAGGTGAAGCTATGAACCAATCGTCAATAAACAAGCAAGAAATAAATTATCTTGTGCTTATCTTCAACGAGTTTGCAAAGCTGCACAATATAAGCATTTTAGAGGCATATCAATATATAAGCCAATACAAGGGCTTGGAGTTCTTGCTTGAATTCTATGATGTAAACCACACCCTAAGCACAGATGATGTTGTAGACGATGTTGCGGCCATTTGCGCCCAAAATGGGGGTGCGTTATGACAGTGTATCATGGCTCAAACCTTGAAATTGATACAATAGACCTGCAAAAATGCCGCAGGTTTAAAGATTTTGGCCAAGGCTTTTATGTTACAAGCTTAGAAGACCAAGCCAAAAGAATGGCAAAAAGAACCGTTCAGCGTTTAGGCGGCGTTCCAACGGTTACAAGCTTTGAATTTGATGTGTCGCTTTTAAACACCCTAAGCACTCTTGAATTTAAAAGCGTTAGTGATGCTTGGGCAGTGTTTATTGTCAACAACAGGGATAGGCAGTTTAACAATGTTAACGAGCCGCTCTCAAATCATGATAATAAATATGATATTGTTTACGGTGCAGTGGCCAACGACGATATAGCCACAACCTTTGCTCTGTTCCGTGATGGAATTATAGACGCAGAAACTCTGACTAAAAGGCTGCAATACAAAAAGCTCAGCAATCAGTATTCCTTTCACACGGCTGAGGCTTTACGCCTATTAAAAAAGACCGGAGCAAAAACCTATGACTAAAACAAAGGAACAGGATTTTCTAATCAAAAATGTAATTGCAACCATAGTAGGCTATCTTGCCGAGGATGAGGGCATTACTATAGAAGAGGCGTTTAAAGTCTTCTTTTCAACCAAGCTTGCAAAGAAGATAGAGGATGTCGAAACGGGCTATTACTGGGAGAGCCCAAGCTATACTTATGAGATATTGAAGGAAGAATTGGTGAAGTAAATGTTTGAAAAGCTAGGCGCAGTAGAGGAACATTACGAGGAGATAGCACAAAAGCTATACGACCCCTCTGTGGTAAACGATACCAACCTTTACCGCAATTTAATGAAAGAGCACAAGGGTTTAACCCGACTTGTTGAAAAATACCGTGAATACAAGGCCGCTCAGGCGTCGGAGGCTGAGGCCCGTGAGCTGCTTGACGCAGGCGGGCTTGATAAGGATTTTAGAGAGATGGTAGAGCTGGAGCTGGACGAATCCAGAGCCAAGCTGGAAACCTGCGCAGAGGAGCTTAAAATCCTGCTTCTGCCTCAAGACCCCAACGATGACAAGAACGTTATAATAGAGATTAGAGGCGGCGCAGGGGGCGAGGAGGCTGCTCTGTTTGCGGGAGTTCTCTATCGCATGTACTCCATGTACGCTGAACAGCGCAGGTGGAAGTCTGAGCTTCTTAACGCCAACGAAACAGAGCTTGGCGGCTTTAAGGAGGTCTCATTTATGATAGGCGGCGAGGGTGCATATTCCCGCCTTAAATATGAAAGCGGAGTGCACAGGGTTCAGCGTGTGCCCGAAACCGAAACTCAGGGGCGCATACACACCTCAACTGTCACAGTGGCGGTGCTCCCTGAGGCCGACGAGGTGGATTTTGAAATAAACCCCACAGATTTGCAAATAGATACCTACCGCTCAGGGGGTGCAGGCGGCCAGCATGTCAACAAAACTGAGTCTGCAATACGCATAACCCATCTGCCCACAGGCGTTGTGGTGGAGTGTCAGGACGAGAGAAGCCAGTACAAAAACAAAGACAGAGCCATGAAGATACTGCGCTCCCGCCTGCTTGAGGAGAAGATAAGGGAGCAGAACTCCATAATTGCAGCAGACAGGAAGTCCCAGGTGGGCACAGGCGACCGCTCCGAGCGCATACGCACCTACAACTACCCCCAAGGCAGGGTGACGGATCACCGCATAGGACTTACGCTGTATAATCTTAACAGCATACTAAACGGCGCAATAGACGACGTAATAGACGGCCTAATCACCGCAGACAGGGCGGAAAAGCTACAGGCGAATATGGAAGTTTAACAAATTAATGCATAATGTATAATTGTGGTGATTTGCTGCGCAAATTTAATTAAAAAGAAATCCAAACCTACAGCGGTGCACAAAGTTAGCCTGAATTCGCAAAAGCTGCGTCATTGCGAGCACGCAACTAACCTACAATAACCGCAAGTTGCTGCGTGCGAAGCAATCCAGTTGCACTAAGCCCCTATTACCTTGTAAGGTCTAAAGCTTTATATTTGCGTAGGGAACGGGCTTGTTCAAGCTAGTTTTTTAGTGGTTCTTCACTCTTTGCAAAAACCCATATGTAAACTTCTTATTAACATATGCTGCTAGAGGCTAGAAACCAGAGGCTAGAAGCTAGAAATTGCCCAGTTGCAGTTCCCGCTATAAATTAAGTTTACATTACTATTCAATCAAAATTTGCGCAGCAAATCCACCACAACTCTTCACTTTTCACCCTTCACTTTTCACTTAAAAAGCCCCCATATGTAAACTTCTTATTAACATATCACCTCGCCCGCAAAGCCCATGTCTAAGCCGTTTTCAGCGCATAAAAACTCGTCTGAAATCACACAAAATTTGACTTTTATATGGAAATATGCTATAATAACCTCATAGCATCGGCAATGAATTGCCGATGCCTGAGAGAATATTGTTACATTTAATCGGGTATTTCTAAAATTTAGTAGGGGCACGGCAGGCCGTGCCCCTACTAAATCTTCACAAGCTCCCTTGCTCAAATGTAAAGGTTTAGAGCAATCCGGTTGAAATTTTTGAAGGTTGGAAGTTAAAAATCACACCATTCACCGCAGACAGAGCGGAAAAGCTACAGGCTAATATGGAATTTAACAGGATATTTATTACAACAAAGGAGGCGGGAGCTGTGACCAAGCAGGTTGAAAAGGTGCTGGATGATTTTGCACGTGCTGTGTATAATGCTCTGGGCGATAGGGTTAAAAAGCTAATTCTCTATGGCTCTTACGCCAGAGGCGATTACACCTGCGATTCAGACATTGACATTATGATATTAACCGACTTATCAGATTATGAAATTAGCAAATATAGAGTGCTTATATCCGACTTGGCTTATGATATTGAGATGGAAAATGATGTCAGTTTATCCCCTGTGTTAAAAAATATGGATAAGTTTAATTATTGGCTAAGTGCTGTCCCTTTTTACACCAATGTGCAAAATGAGGGGGTTGTGCTGCGTGGATAATTGGGAAGGGCTTTCTCAAAAAGAATTGGGAGACAGCATCACACCATGAACACCTTACTTTTAAATTCAAGCAAAGAATCAATACTAACAGCCGCCAAGTTCCTAAAATCGGGCGGCTTGTGCGCCATTCCTACAGAGACGGTTTACGGTCTTGCCGCCAACGCCCTTGACAGCGGGGCTGTCGCCAAAATATTTGCAGCCAAGGGCCGCCCTCAGGATAATCCGCTGATAGTCCACATAGCAAGCCTTTCTATGCTTGAGGAGCTTGTTTTGTACATACCTGATTCCGCAAGGCGGCTAACTCAACGCTTTTGGCCAGGGCCTCTTACGATAATCCTGCCAAAAAGCGGCAAAATACCTAATGAGGTCAGCGCAGGGCTAGATACCGTTGCGGTGCGTATGCCCGCTCATTCCCTTGCGCTGGAGCTTATAACAGCGGCCGGAGTGCCTCTTGCGGCACCCTCTGCCAACCTTTCAGGCTCGCCCAGCCCCACCTGCGCCGCACATGTCATGGCCGATTTAAACGGCAGAATAGATGCAGTGCTGGACGGCGGCTCTTGCACAGTGGGAGTGGAATCCACAGTTATCACCCTTGCCTCTGAAAAGCCCCGCTTGCTGCGCCCGGGAGCAGTTACGCCGGAACAGCTGCGTGAGCTGCTCGGTGAGGTGGAGATAGACCCAGCCGTGCTTAGTCAATTGCAGGCGGGAGAGGCTGCAAGCTCCCCGGGAATGAAATACAAGCATTATGCGCCCAAGGCTCGAATAACAATTATAGAAGGAGATTTGCAGAGCTTTAACGAATATCTGCAAGCTTATTCTAAGCATAGCAAAGCCTTTGCCCTCTGCTTTGAGGGTGAGGAGGGCGCAATCCCGCTGCCCTGCGTAAGCTATGGCCGCCAAGAGTGCCCCGACGAACAGGCCGCACGCCTGTTTGACGCCCTAAGGCGGCTTGATGAATTAGGCGCAGAGCGTGTGTTTGCACGCTGCCCCGCAAAAGAGGGGCTTGCGCTGGCTGTTTATAACAGGCTGCTGCGTGCAGCCGGCTTTGATGTTAGAAATTAGAAGCAGATGAAGGATTAAACACTATGAACTCAAGCTTTACTCTTGGTCTTACAGGCCCAACAGGCGCAGGCAAAAGCCTTGCGGCCGAATTCCTTCGCAAAAATGGCTTTAAAATTATAGATGCAGACGCTGTTTCACGCTCGCTTACAGCAGAGGGCTCGCCTGTTTTGCAGGAGCTGGCTCAGGCCTTTGGGAACGAGCTTCTAACGCCCTCAGGCGGGCTTAACCGCAGGCTTTTGGCCTCTATAGTCTTTAATAATGCGGCCGCCTTACAGCGGCTTAACGGCATTTTGCACCCTAAAATAATGGAGCGCATAAAGGCCGAATTAACTCAGGCTGTGCCCTGTGTAATAGATGCCCCACTGCTGCTTGAGGCCAAGGCGGATGAGCTGTGCAATGCGGTTTTGGCAGTTGTTGCGCCCCCTGAGCTGCGCTTAAAAAGAATAATGCTGCGTGACAGCCTAAGCCGTGAGGAGGCACTCAAGCGCATGGGTACTCAGCAGGAGGCAGAATACTATATTAGCAAAGCAGATTATTATATAATAAACAATGGCGATGAGGAATACCTCTATAGTGAGCTTTCCCGCCTTATCACAAAAATAAGTCTCTCTAAAAACCAATAGGGGCAGACCTATGTGTCTGCCCAAAGACGGAAAATTTACAAAAATCTAGGCAGACACATAGGTCTGCCCCTACATGGCTAATAAGGTTAATAGAGATATAAAATTAGAGGAGCTGGACTGATTGAAAAAGCGTTCAAAATTACCCCTTATTATGTGGTGCGCAGCGGGTGCACTGCTTATATTATTGGGTGTTTGGGGTTATAATATGTTCATGAAAAGCATGTATCCCATTAAGTATGAGGCTCTTGTGAAAAAATACAGCAGTGAATATGAGGTGGATGAATCCCTTGTATATGCTGTTATTTATACCGAGAGCAGATTTAAACCGGAGGCGGTTTCATCTGTTGGGGCAAAGGGGCTTATGCAAATCACCCCCGAGACCTTCCAGTGGCTGCAAACCAAGCATCCAAGCAAGGAAGCTCTGCCGGAGGACGCTCTGTTTGACCCTGAGACAAACATCAAATACGGCGTTTATTTCCTCTCGCTGTTAAAGGCTGAGTTTAACGAGAACAGGCTGATTCTTTCGGCCTATCATGCGGGCAGAGGCAGCGTTAACCGCTGGCTGGGCGACCCTGAGATGAGCAGCGATGGCAAAAGCCTTGATAAAATACCCTTCAAGGATACCAACTCATATGTGGGTAAGGTTGAAAAAACTGAGAGCATATATAAGAATCTTTATAAATTTAAGGAGAATGACTAATGAGTGATAAAACAGAAGCCGAGCTTTTAAAGGAACAGCTCTTCATTAAAAGGGAGCACGGCTCAAAGTGTGTGGATGAGCCCACACTAACCAAGGTTGACGAGTTTGCAGATAGCTACAAGAAATTTTTGGATACCGCCAAAACAGAGCGGGAGTTCGTCATTCACGCCATAGAGCAGGCCAGCAGTCTGGGCTTTACTGAATACGACAGCAGCAAACAATATAATGCAGGGGATAAGGTGTATATAAACAACCGCAGAAAGGCGGTTATTTTGGCTGTTATAGGCAAAGCTCCCGCAGAGGCAGGAGTGCGCATTGCCGCCGCACACATCGACTCCCCCCGACTTGATTTAAAGCCTAATCCCCTTTATGAGGCGGATGAAATGGCCTTTCTTAAAACCCACTATTACGGTGGGATTAAAAAATACCAGTGGATGTCTATACCCCTTGCGCTGCACGGGGTTATCTTTCGCAAAGACGGGGTTTCTATCAGCATAAACATAGGTGAGGACGAGGGAGACCCTCAGTTTTGCATACCCGATTTGCTCCCGCACTTGGCCACAGAGCAGATGAAAAAGCCTGTTTCCTCCGCATTTACAGGGGAGGGGCTTAATGTCCTTATTGGCAGCAGGGAATTTAAGAGCGAGAAGGGCGCAGAGCTGGTAAAGCTCAATGTGCTTAAGCTGCTCTATGATAAATACGGCATTATTGAAGAGGACTTTCTCTCTGCCGAGCTGGAGCTTGTGCCCGCAGGCAAGGCCGTGGATATAGGCCTAGACCACTCCATGATAGGTGCATACGGCCACGACGACAGAGTGTGCGCCTACCCTGCCCTGCAGGCCATTGCAGAGCTTGCCGAGGCACCTGAATACACCTGCATATCTGTGCTGGCGGATAAGGAGGAGGTGGGCTCTATGGGCAACACAGGCCTGCAATCGGCCTATCTGCGTGACTTTATCTATGATTTAGCTGAGGCACAGGGCGGCTCAGGCAGCAAGGCTCTGGCAAAATCCGCCTGCCTTTCAGCCGATGTTAACGCCGCCTATGACCCCAACTTTGCCGATGTATTTGAAAAGCGCAACGCAGCATATATCAACCACGGCATTTGCGTTACAAAGTACACAGGCTCAAGGGGCAAGGGGGGGACATCAGACGCCTCTGCGGAGTTTATGTTCCGTATTCGCACCCTTTTTGACGAGGACGACATCCTCTGGCAGACAGGTGAGCTTGGCAAGGTGGACGCAGGGGGCGGCGGAACGGTTGCCCAGTATGTAGCAAACCTGAATGTGGATGTTGTGGATATAGGCGTGCCGGTGCTATCTATGCACGCCCCATTTGAGATAGTCTCAAAAATTGATTTATATATGACCTATCAGGGCATATCGAGCTTTTTTAGAGCTAGATAAGTGTACGAGTTTTGCTGGAAAAAATATTGGGCAGACACTTAGGTCTGCCCATACTGCTTTGTAATGGCTAAAGCGTTGTATTTGCGATGCGGACGGGGGAGGGAAGAGTGAAAAGTGAAGAGTTGTGGCGGATTTGCTGCGCAAATTTTGATTAAAAAGTAGTTTAAGCTTAATTTATAGTGGGAACTTCGACTGGGCAATCTCTAGCTTCTGGCCTCTAGCCTCTAGCTTCTAGCCGGGCATACAAATTCAATTTCGCAAATCTCGTCGCTGCAGCGGCTCTGTTGTATGCGCTCATACCAAAAGGGAATGTTTGGATTCCAGCTTAAAATCAAGTCCCAAAGGTCATGCAGATAATCAGTGTGCAGCTCAAAAATGCTGTGCATCCCCACATAGGTGAATATCTGATATTTACCTGCCGGCAAAATCAAATGGTGCAAGCCCTCCGGCAGCGCAGCCTCAGGGGTAATTTGGGTGCTGGGATAATACGCATTTGAGTTCTCGTCTCCTTCCATAAGGTCAACAAGGCCAATATAGCAGCTTTGGGGCTCTATTGCCCCCTGTATTTTGGCCGCCTCTTCAAAAAATGCCATTCCCACCGCAAGAGCCTCTGCATTAAGCTCGTTTTCCCTATTGTCAATAATATACTTTTTGCCGCAGAGGTGCAGCTCAGGCATAGCTTGAATGTTGGGATAGCGGGAGAGTATGCCTTTATGCACTCCAAACAGGAGCTTAGGGTCTACCTTTTCGGTCAGCGGAGTATCAGCCTTAAGGCAAAAGTGCCCGGGAGTCTGGCCTGTCATGCGCTTAAATGCCCGAATATAGGCGGGTGTGCTGAAGCCGTATTTGTTCGCAATAAACGAGACAGAGGCCTCGCCCTTAATCAGCTCCGGCACAGAGGCCGAGAGCCTGCGGTTTGCTATATATTTGATTATACCCATGCCGGTAAGGCTCTTCCACACCCTTAACAGGTGATATTTTGAAATATAAAAGGCACGGGATAGCTCGTCAAGGTTTATATCCTCGCTTAAATGCCCCTCAATATAATCTATGATATTGGTAAATTCAGCTTTGTTCAATTTCTGCCCTTTCCCTTTCTTAAATTATAACCGCAATTTAGGTTAACTTTTTTTCTGTTTATATGTTAACATAAACTCACTTAATATGCAAAGGTAATTTTAAAAAATAAGAAAGGCAGAGGCGCAGGGGTGTGCGGGCTAACAGCAACCACGGCTCTCTACAAATGGTGTTTTTATGAAAAGCAAATTAGCTGCAATTTTACTTGCAATCTTACTCATTATCACGGCGGGGTGTCAAGCTCCTGCGGGCGAAAGCTCCTCCGAGGCCGCCTCAAATGCGGGTGCTCCAAGGGGTGGCTATCGTGCCATTGCCTATGTAACTGTGCCCGCAAGCGAAAATTGGCGTTGGATAGGCACAGAGAGCGGAGATAAAGCTATATCTAATGTGGATGTTAACTATGTGACACACATAAACTTTGCCTTTGGCATGATAAAGGCATATCAGTTTGACCCTGCTGCTCTAGGTCGCCCTCTTATGGAGGGTGAGGTGGCCTCTTCCGAGGCCTACAAAGACCCTACAGACGGCAAATACCACTACAAAGCCACTGTTGACGGCTGGATAGAGGAGATGCACAATGAGGTTCACGGGGGCAAATACCTTGCGGCTCTTGTGGATTTAAAGCAAAAAAAGCCCGATTTAAAGGTTCTTCTCTCAATCGGTGGCTGGGATTCAGACGGCTTTTGCTACATGGCTAAAACCGAAGAGGGGCGCAGTGAGTTTATTGACAGTCTTATTGACCTGGTAAATGAATACGGCTTAGACGGCATAGATATAGACTGGGAGTTCCCAACCAACGGCGGTTGGGGTGCTATAGCCTCCTGTGCCACCTGTGTTGCAGATGCAAAGGCTCTGCTTACAGAGTGCCGCACCGCCTTTGATAAGGAGTTCAGCGAGCGCAAGCTGCTTACTGTGGCCTCTTCTCTTGGGCAGCCATGGGTAGACAGAACGGCCTTTGCCGCCTTGGATTATATGAATGTAATGTGCTATGACTATGATTCGTCAGATGCAAACCTAGACCAAGCAGACCTTGATACAGCCAGCCAGGGTATGCTGTATAACCTCAGCTTTGTGGGCGATACAGCGGCCAACCGCAAAAAGCTTAATTTGGGCGTCCCATTTTACAACTGGGCAGGGCCTAATCTTGTACCCTATTGGAAGCCCTGGAACGGCGTTATAAGCACCAGCTCTGAAATCCTTAAGACTAAAATGGAGTGGGTGCGCACTGAGGGCTATGGCGGTGCATTTTACTGGGCGTATTCAATGGATAAATTTGAACAGGATGTAAGCGACGCCAACGACCCTGAGGTTAAGCTTTTGCAGCGCACGGTTTATGAGAATTTAAATGGGGAGGGGTAAAACCTTCATTCTCGTTCCTCAGCCCTCATGGCCATAATCATATCTACTACATCGTCATCGGATTTTTTTCCTCCCAAAAATCAAGCTTTAAGCACACTTTTTTAAAAACACTTGATTTTTTTGCTCCAATGGCATATAATAATAACAAAAGTAGGGTATACCCTACCTGCTGGAGGAGTGCATTATGATTTTTAATACTGCAAAGGTTATGTCCAAAGGTCAAATTACCTTGCCCGTTGATATTAGGAACGGCTTGAAATTATCAACAGGCGACCGTGTAGCTCTAATTTATGAAAATAACAGAGTTATATTAATGAACCCAGCCATATATGCAATGGAAAAGCTCCAAGAGGAAATGGCAGGCGAGGCAGAAAAAGCAGGAATATATTCCGAAGAAGATGTTATTGAGCTTTGCCGTGAAGTCCGCAGAGAAGTCGAGGGTATATGAGGGTTTTACAGGCGACAAAGATTTTCTTGAATCCACTGTCACAAATCCTAAAATAATGACGGCTTCAAGCTTCTTAAATCAATAAAGACAAGAGCTTTAGTACAATTAAAGGTGCTAAAGCTCTTTTTTTAGCCCCACACTTTCAATACCTCCTATCCAATGTATAGCTTGACACTCCCCACAGAATATCATATAATTAAAGCATCTTAAAAGGGCCGATTAAACAGTTGCGGGTACGGCACTAAAGCACCGTATTTGAGGAAAGTCCGGGCTCCACAGGGTAAGGATAACGGCTAACGGCCGCCGGGGGCAACCCCAGGGAAAGTGCAACAGAGATATACCGCCCCTCACATGCTTTAGCTTGTGAGGGGTAAGGGTGGAAAGGCGAGGTAAGAGCTCACCGGCGTGCAGGGGACTGCACGGCCCTGTAAACCCTATCCGGAGCAACGCCGTGGCGGAGCATTAACATTTACCCGATGGCTCCATGGAGGCGGCTTGACGTGTGCGGTAACGCCCATGCAAGATAGATAACTGTTCACGACAGAACCCGGCTTATCGATCGGCCCTTTATTTAAGATGCAGCTTTACAGGTGCGCAATTATCACAAATCACAAGGAAAGGACACGGAAGCTCCCGCCAAACAGCTTGTGCGGTGCTTCCGGAACATAATGTCCATGGATATTTTGGTTGGTTCAACGGGCTTTGTCGGCTCTAATTTAGCCTTGCAGCACAGCTTTTCAGGCTGCTTTCACTCCAGCGATATAGCTCAAGCCTATGGCCTTGAGCCTGATTTGTGCGTCTATTCCGGCGTTAGAGCCGAGAAATTCCTTGCAAACAAAAACCCCGCAGAGGATAAGGCTCACATTGCCGCCGCCATAGAGAATATCAAGCGCATACGGCCTAAAACGCTGGTGCTTATATCTACCATTGATGTGTTTAAGAACCCAAACGGCGCAAATGAGGCAAGCCCCGTGGATATAGAGGGCTTACACCCCTATGGCCTCAACCGCCGCCGCTTGGAGCAGTGGGCTGAGGAAAATATTGAGGATGTGCACATAATTCGCTTGCCCGGGCTGCTGGGCAATGGCATTAAGAAGAATTTTATTCACGATATGCTCTACCCTCTGCCGGCTATGCTCAACACCGCTAAGCTTGAGGAGCTCTCCGCAAAGGAGGGCATAATCTCTGAATATTACACAGACCAAAATAACGGCTTTTACAAGCTTGATGATTCAGGCAGAGCCAGCTCCGAATTGGCCGCAGCATTTAAGCGAATCGGCTTTTCTGCACTCAATTTTACAGATAGTCGTGCCGTCTTCCAGTTTTACAATCTGGATTATATCTGGGAGCATATACAAATAGTTTTAAAAAATAATATAAAATTAATGCATATGGCTGTTGAGCCTATCTCTGTTGGTGAGATTTACAGGGCAAGCACAGGCGTGGATTTTGTCAATGAGATAGCACCGAGCCCTCCCTGCTATGATTTTTACACTAAATATGCCTCAATTTTTGGGGGAGAGGGCGAATATATCTTCAATAAAGAGCGGGTTTTGGCGGACATTCTGCGCTTTTTGGAGGGTGAGAGATGAAATTAGCTGTTTCTAACATAGCATGGGATGCAGCACATGATAATGAGATGTACTCGTTTATCAAGTCCTGCGGCTTTACAGGGCTTGAGATAGCCCCAACCCGACTTTTTGCACAGCCCTACGACTCACTTGCTCAGGCAAAGGCCTTTGCGGCAGAGCTTAAGGCTGAATATGTCTTGAGCATACCCTCCATGCAGTCAATATGGTTCGGGCGCAGTGAGAATATTTTTGCCTCCAAGGAGGAAAGGCAGGCTCTGCTGGAATATACAAAAAAGGCTATCCTTTTTGCGCAGGTAATAGACTGCTGGAACTTGGTTTTTGGCTGCCCCAAAAACCGCAATCTGCCTGAGGAGGCAGATATAAGCCCTGCTTTGGAGTTTTTTGCGCAGGCGGGGGATTTTGCACAGGCTCACAATACGGTGTTTGCCCTTGAGGCAAACCCGCCTATTTACAACACAAATTTTATTAATACAACGGCTCAGGCCTTTGCAATCTGCCGTGAGCTGAACAATTTAGGCCTAAGGGTTAATGTGGATTTAGGCACTATTATCTATAACAATGAGGATATAGACATAGTTGCCGAAAACATAGATTTAGTCAACCATATACACATTTCAGAGCCGTATTTAGAGCCTATTGAGAAGCGGGCCTTGCACAAAGCCCTGCTGGCCTTGAATTTTGATGGCTTTGTCTCAATTGAGATGAAAAACACAGGCAGCTTGGAGCAAATAAAGGCGGCTGTGGAATATATTGCGGGGGAGAGTGAGAGTGTATGAGATTGGGTGCAAATAAAATGGACGCAAAAAAGGTCTTGTTTTACGGAGGCATTGCCACACTTTTTTTGTTAAGTGCCTTGGTGTTTGTCTTTAATGGTGCAAGGTCTATAGGAATATTTAAAGTTAATTTTTTTAAGGATTTCTATTTTCGTTGGCAGGAGTGCGCCTATACCTTGCATGGTATCAATCCGATAGATACTCTTTATGGGAAGGCTCCAGTCAATGCTGAAATCGGACAGCTTCCGGATATGGCAGGGACCATACCTTGGGGTTATACTATGGGGAATTTGTTTGTATTTGGCTTTTTGCCATATAAAGCAGCAGTTGTTTTAGGGGTTATATTATTTGCTTCTATAACAGTATATACGTTTATACGCATTTACATATATGCACGAACAAAGTGCAGCAGGCTATATTCAGCAATTGCCACCTTGCTTATCTTTTTTAACCCTATCTGGGTGTACACATTTGGATTTGGTAACATGGGCGGAATTTGCTGCTGTATGATTCTTTTGGCTATATTTAATATGGAAAAGCATCCTTATCTCTCGGGAGCTTTATTTGCTTTTGCTATGCTTAAGCCGCAGCTAACAGCCTTGTTTTTCATCTCATTGTTTTTGCAAAAAAGATGGAAGACTTTGTTTTCTGCTATTGGGATTGTTTCCTTTTTTTGGGCTTTAACTTCTGTTATTACAAAAACCTCTCCTATAAAAATGCTTTTTGAAACGGGAAAGCAGGGAATGGAAACATATCAAGACGGAAACTTTGGCATTTTTTATATTTTGTACGCAGCTGATGTTACATCTAAAAGGACATCGGTAATTCTATCTGCAATATTGGGTGTTTGCGTGGTATTGATTTTTTCTGCTATAATATTAAAAAACGAAAGGCTCAAAAATAATTTGCTGTTCTTTTATTCTGTACCTGCTGTGGCTTCAACCTTTTGGTTTTATAAGCAGCCTCATGATTTAATTATTATTTTTATCTTGGCTCTTGCTACTTTAGAATTTGTTTTTCGTGATGGTGCTACCATGCGCAAATACATTTTTTTCAGTACATCTGCTTTTGTTTATGGTCTTTCAGATATTCCCGGCCGAATTCTTGCACTTATTGCGGCGACGAAGTTAGGATATAACTGGGAAAAAGAAGTCGCTTGGCTCTCTTCGATCAATTCAATAGGAATGTATATTATTTGGCTAATCTGGTTCCTGATGTTATGGTTGATGCAGGTTGATAACAAGCTCTCTCGTCACATACAAAAAGTATTAAAAAAGGTAAAAATTCATGGAGTATAAAAAAATCATTATAGGAGCGGGGCTTTACGGCCTTTATTCTGCTCTGTTTTGCGCAAAAAGGGGCGAAAAGGTGCTTGTGCTAGAGTGCGACGATGCCCCCTTTAAGCGTGCCACATATATAAATCAGGCTCGTGTGCACATGGGCTACCACTACCCTCGGTCTATCTCCACGGCGGTCAAGTCACGGGGATATTTTGAGCGGTTTAATAAGGATTACGGCTTTTGCGTCCACAGTGATTTTGCTCAGGTGTATGCCACAAGCAAGGCCTTTAGCTGGACTGACGCAAAGCACTTTAAAAAGTTTTGCGATGCTGCGGATATTCCCTGTGAGCCTCTATTTCCTGAAAAGTATTTTAAGCCTGAGCTCTGCGACGGCGCATTCCTGACCCGTGAATACACCTATGATGCTCAAATTTTAAAGGAGCAGTTGCTAAAGGAGCTTGCGGATTATCCCAGCGGTCAAGTCCGATATTCGGCAAGAATTTCACACATTGAGCAGAATGGCGGCAGCTATAAAATCACACTTGAGGGCGGTGATGTTTTAAGCACTCCCTTTGTGCTAAATGCAAGCTATGCAAGCATAAATCAGATACATAATATGCTTGGGTTTGAGCCGTTTAATATAAAATATGAGCTGTGCGAAATTATCCTGTGCAAGGTGAGCGAGAAGCTCAGGGATACAGGCATAACCGTTATGGACGGGCCGTTTTTTTCTATTATGCCCTTTGGCAAAACGGGCTTGCACTCCCTAACCTCGGTTACCTTTACGCCCCATGTTACCAGCTACAGTGCCCTGCCGGAGTTTGAGTGCATGGGCAAAACAGGGGGCGAATGCTCCCCCGAGAGGCTCTGCAACTGCAATGCTTGCCCACATAGGCCGCCAAGTGCCTGGCCTTATATGTCCAATTTGGCAAGGAAGTATTTAAGGGATGATTACGGCTTTGAGTATGTAAGCTCTCTCTTTTCTGTAAAGCCCATATTAAAGGCCTCGGAGATAGACGATTCCCGCCCCACTGTTATTCGTGTATTTAGCACAGAGCCCGCCTTTGTAAGTGTGCTCTCAGGCAAGATTAACACAGTTTATGATTTAGATGAGGTGCTTACCAATGCTTGATAAGAAAAAAAGCTTTATTTCGGCCGTTGTTTATGTATGCAATAACAGTGATGTAATTGAGGAGTTTTTGCAAAAGCTCAGCGAGACGCTAAAGGAAAATTTTGAAAAATTTGAGATTATCTGTGTGGATGATGCCTCACATGACAACAGCGCAGAGCTTATCAAAAAACAGGGCTCGCAGTTGGGAAGCAATGCCCTAAGCATAGTTAAAATGAGCTGCTATCAGGGCTTAGAGGCGGCCATGCACGCCGGTGTAGATTTATCTATAGGCGATTTTGTCTTTGAATTTGACAGCGCACATATGGATTATCCCCAAGGCTTAATTATGGAGGTCTATGAAAAGTGCCTTAGCGGCTTTGACATAGTTGCAGCAGGCACAGCTTCTAATCGTATTAGCTCCAAGATATTCTACAGAGTGTATAAT
>JAISYX010000108.1 GCA_031269595.1 Oscillospiraceae bacterium | reverse complement strand
AGCAACCACGCAATACTGGACGGCTACGGCTTTTCCCTAAGCGTAACCTATGCTAACGGCAAAAGCATTACTGCCGGTGGTTACATGAGATACCCTAAAAATTATGATGCCGGACATTCGGCTCTCAAGGCATATTTGGCAGACCTAGCAGCTATATAAAATATAAGGTGGTAATTATGAAAAAGCTATTAATCAGCGTTTTGTGTATAGTCTTACTCCTCTCCTTTTCGGGTTGCGCCTCAAAAGAAAAGGATTACGATAGCGAAATTACAGCATTCTCTTATCATTTTGGAAGCGGCGAAGGCGTTTCTTGGAAATATGATATAGAGCCTATAAGCGGTGTGCAAACCTTAACGGTTACGAACTTTAGCGGTGTTGAAGTAGCTGCCGAAAGGCCCGTAACAGCAGCGCAGCTTACCGCTTTAAATAAAATAATAACAGATAATCAAATTTATAAATGGAACAAGTTTAACAAGAGCGAACGCAATATAATGGATGGTAACAGCTTTTCCTTAAGTGTGACCTATGCCAACGGCAAGAGCATTATTGCCAGTGGTTATATGAAATACCCTAAAAATTATGATGCCGGACATGCGGCTCTTGCGGCATATTTGGCAGATTTAGCAGCTATATAAAAAATGGAGTTGAAACACTATGATTTCTTATGTAAGAGCAAACGGAAAAGATGAATTTGAGCTTATAAACACCCTAAAGGCAAGGGGCGGAGAGGTTGACACACGTGTCACCGCCGCCGTTGATGAGATTATCCTTAACGTGCGCCAAAGGGGAGACGAGGCTGTAAAGGAATACACCCTCAAGTTTGATAAGGGCGTGCCTGAAAAGCTCAGGCTCTCAAAAGAGGAGATTGCCGAATACGCCAAGTCCTGCTCTCCTGAGCTTTACGCAGCCATGGAGCGTGCGGCAAAAAATATACAGGACTTCCACCAACGGCAGGTGCAGCAGAGCTGGCTTAACACCAAGGAAGACGGCACTATCATGGGTCAGCGCATAAGGGGATTGGAGCGTGTAGGCCTGTATGTCCCGGGGGGCACGGCTGCCTATCCCTCCTCTGTGCTTATGAATGCTATCCCTGCAAAAATAGCAGGAGTTAAAGAGCTTATTATGGCAACCCCTCCCGCAGCAGGCGGCGGAGTTAACCCCGACATTATGGCGGCGGCCTATATTGCAGGTGTGGATACAGTGCTGCTTATGGGCGGCGCACAGGCTGTTGCGGCTCTTGCCTTTGGCACGCAGCTTGTCCCCAAGGTAGATAAGATAGTTGGCCCGGGCAATATCTTTGTGGCAACGGCAAAGCGTCAGCTTTACGGAGTGGTAGATATTGACATGATAGCCGGCCCCAGCGAGATATTAATAGTGGCAGACGAGACAGCGAATCCCCGCTTTTTGGCGGCGGATATGCTCTCTCAGGCGGAGCATGACAAGCTTGCCTCGGCTATATTGCTAACCACCTCTGAGCAAATAGCAAATGATACAATAGCAGAGCTGGAGCTGCAATTGGCGGCTCTTAGCCGAAAAGAGTTCGCAGAGCCCGCAATCAAGGATTTTTCAGCGGTTATACTCTGCAAGGATATAGATGAGGCAATCTATTTTACAAACAAGCTTGCGCCTGAGCATCTTGAGCTGTGCGTTAGCAATCCATTTGAGTATATAGGCAGAGTGGACAATGCAGGCTCTGTATTTATAGGCAATTACAGCCCCGAGCCCTTGGGCGATTACTATGCAGGCCCAAATCATGTGCTGCCCACCAGCGGTACAGCCAGATTCTTCTCGCCCCTTTCGGTAGATAGCTTTGTTAAAAAATCTTCGTTTATATATTACACAGAGGCTGCACTAAAAAGGGATATGGCGGACATTGTAACCATAGCCGAGGCCGAGGGCTTGCAGGCGCACGCAAATGCAATTAAAGTGAGGTTTTAGTATATGCCCTACAGGCTAAACGAAAAAATACAAAATTTAGAGCCCTATGAGCCTATTAAAGGCTTTTACCGCATACGAATGGATGCAAATGAATCCTATATGGATTTGCCCCTGTCAACACATGTAAATGTGGTTGAAAAGCTGCTTAATATCCGTTTTAACCGCTACCCAGACCCTCTTGCAACAGAGGTCAGGGAGCTGTTTGCTGCATTTCACGGCCTCTCAGCAGAGCAGCTCACGGCCTCAAACGGCCTTGATGAAATGCTGTTTGTGCTTATTTCGGCCTTTCTTATGAAGGGGGAAAAGCTCCTTGTCACCGCTCCTGATTTTACCATGTACAAATTCTATGGCAGCCTTACAGAGGCGCAGGTGCTGGAGTTCAACAAGGGTGAGGATTTAGAGCTTGATACAGCTGCTTTAATCGAATACGCTCAGCAGGAAAAGCCGCGTATGCTAATCTTTTCAAATCCCTGCAACCCCACAGGCAGAGGCCTCAGACGGGACGAGGTTAGAGGGATAATAACCGCCCTGCCGGAGACCCTCATTGTGCTGGACGAGGCCTACATGGACTTCTGGGATGAATCCCTTATTCTTGAAACCGATTTATACGATAATCTTATAGTCCTGCGCACCTTCTCCAAGGCCTTTCAAATGGCCGGTGTGCGCCTTGGTATAGCCGTGGCTAATGCTACCCTTACCAAGGCTATACGTGCGGTTAAATCGCCGTATAACGTAGGCTCGCTTGCGCAGGCCACTGCTGTCGCTGTGCTAAGTCACCCCGAACTAATTAAGGATGCAATAGCAAAGGCGGTTAGCTCACGGGACTATCTCTATGAGAACACAAGCAGGCTTGCAGAGCAGTTTACAGACCTGATTCAGCTTAACAAAACCTACGCAAATTTTGTGTTTATAAAGTCTGATTACTCACGGCGTATATTTGAGGAGCTTGCCGAAAAGAGCATAATAGTGCGAATTATGGGCAGCTATCTGCGTGTAACGGCGGGCTCACCAACAGAAAATATTGAGTTTTTGCAAGTCTTTGAGCAAATTTTAAAGGAGATACAGGATGAGAACAGCAGAGCTTAATCGTAAAACAAAAGAAACCGACATTAGCATCAAGCTTAGTTTGGACGGCGGAGAGGTTGAAATTGCAACAGGTATAGGCTTTTTTGACCACATGCTCAACTCCTTTGCCGTGCACGGCGGGTTTGGGCTTAAAATTAAGGCCTCAGGCGATTTGCACGTTGATGCGCACCACACGGTGGAGGACGTTGGAATAGTGCTGGGAAAGGCCTTTGCCGCCGCCGTTAACACCTCTAAGGTAGCCCGATTTGGCAGCTTTGTTCTGCCTATGGACGAGGCCTTGGTCTCCTGTGCGCTGGACATAAGCGGCAGACCCTACCTTGTCTTTAACGGCGAGCTGCCTCAAGAGCGTTGCGGGGAGTTTGACTCCTGCCTGTGCGTGGAGTTCTTCCGTGCCTTTGCCGTTAACAGCGGCGTTACTCTGCATATCAACATAGAATACGGCGACAATGCCCACCATATTATAGAGGCCGCCTTTAAGGCCGCAGCGCACTCTATGCGCATAGCCACAAGGGAGAGGGCAGAGGGTGTGCTCTCAACTAAGGGGGTGCTGTAGGTGTTAATCTTCCCCGCAATAGACATCAAGGACGGCAGCTGTGTTCGCCTTGTAAAGGGCGATTACGCCACTGCCCACAAGGTGGCCGAAAATCCCCTTAAAACTGCCCTCTCCTTTAAGGAGGCAGGGGCGCAGTGGATACACATGGTGGATTTAGACGGCGCAAAGTCTGCCAAGCCAGAGAATAGCTCCATATTTATTGAAATAGCCAAGAACAGCGGGCTAAAGGTGGAGCTGGGCGGCGGAATCCGCAGCATGGATACGGTGGATTACTATATAGAGAACGGCATTTCAAGGGTGATTTTAGGCTCGGCCGCAGTTAAAAATCCTGCCTTTGTCAACGCAGCGGTGAGCAAATACGGCGAGAAAATCGCCGTGGGCATAGACGCCCTAAACGGCATGGTAGCCGCCGAGGGCTGGCTGGACACTTCAGACATCAACTACATAGACCTTGCCAAGGCTATGGAGGCTGTGGGCGTTAAAACCATCATATTTACAGATATTTCAAAGGACGGCACGCTAACAGGGCCGAATTTGCAGCAGCTAAGGGCAATAAACGAGGCTGTGAGCTGTGATATTATAGCCAGCGGCGGCGTCAGCGGCATTGCGGATATAGCCAACATCAAGGCCTTGAATCTGTATGGGGCTATATGCGGCAAGGCTCTTTACACAGGAGATCTGATTTTAAAGCAAGCCATTGAACTGGCAAGGGATATATCCAAATACTTTGTAAAGAGCGAGCTTGTCCCCGCTATAGTGCAGGAAAAGGGCACAGGCGAGGTGCTAATGCTGGCATATATGAACGAGGAATCCCTCAAGCTCACGCTGGAGACAGGCTATACCTGGTTTTACAGCCGCTCACGGCAGGAGTTGTGGAACAAGGGCGCAACCTCAGGCCACCTGCAAAGGGTTGTAAGCATACACGGAGACTGCGACGACGACACCCTGCTGGTGGTGGTTGAGCAGACAGGCGCGGCCTGTCATACAGGGAATCACCGCTGATTTTTTAATGAAATAATAAGAGCTTAGCAGTTTGAAATAAAAACAAAAGGAAGGACGCAGGGAGATGCACTCAAAAAATATCATGCTTGGTGTGCGGGCTCTCTGACACATGGTGTCATGGAAGAATTAAAAGCTTTATATCAAACAATATTAGAGAGAAAGGCAAGCCCTCAGGAGGGCTCATACACCTGCTATCTCTTTGAAAAGGGCTTGGATAAGATACTCAAAAAGGTGGGCGAGGAGAGCTCTGAGACCCTTATAGCCGCCAAAAACGGCAACAGGGAAGAGGTAGTGCTGGAGGTTAGCGATTTGCTGTTCCACCTGCTGGTAATGCTGGCAGAGCTGGACGTTCCTCTTGAAAGCATAGAGGAGGAGCTGGCCAAGCGCAGCCAAAAGATAGGCAATTTAAAGGTGTTTAAGCAAACAGATAAGAATACTTAATCGAGTATCTCTAAAAACTGTAGGGGCAGACCTATGTGTCTGCCCAAAGACGAGAATTTTGCGACCATCTGGGCAGACACATAGGTCTGCCCCTACGAAGCGTAAAGGCTTAGACATTACAAAGTACTACAAGGCTAACAAGGTTAATAGAAATACTTAATTTTAAAGCAAAGGTTGTAAATCAATGAGCTTATTTAAAATGGGAACTCTGGAAAGGCACAGGTTGATTTCTGCATTAACATGGATTTGGGATAATATCCGCCTTGCCGCCGTTTTGGCGTGCTTAGTGGCTTTTTTGGGCTTCTTTTTGGGCTTTGCCTTCAGCGAGTTCTGGGGCTGGATTTTTATAGGTATAGGCAGCTGCTCTCTTTCTGCGGTTATGGCATATCTCAACATAAAAAAGAGCAGAGCTTTGCCCTCTAAAGAGCCCTTCCGGATCTTAACAGGCATTAGTGCCATAGTTTGGTTTGCTGTAATGGTAATAGCTATACTTGCCATTATCTATATTGAAAACATGATTATTATAAGAGATTACCGAGGAGAGCTGATTAACCTATTCAGGACATGAGGTTGTGTAATTAATGTATATATTAAATAATCAACAGACAAAAATGTTAGAGGACGAGACCGCCGCTTCCGGCATACCACATTTTTCACTAATGGAGTTTGCAGGCAATGCGGTTGCCCAGTTTATCAAAAGCACCCTTAACGTTAAGGGTCAGAGGGTAAGCGTGGTTTGCGGCAGGGGCAACAACGGCGGAGACGGCTTTGTTGCGGCACGCAAGCTGTGCGGATGGGGTGCTCAGGTTAGCATATTGCTGGCCTCTGGTGAGCCTACCACAGAGGAGGCCGCCGAGATGTTCCGCCGTGCCAAGGATAGGGAGCTGGAAATAATTGATTTTAGCCAGAATAGCTCCTCCTTTGCCGCTCATCTCTATGAGGCGGATATTATAGTAGACGCTGTGTTTGGAATAGGCTTTTACGGTGAGGTTAGAGCTCCAATGAGCACTGTATTTGAGCAGATTAACGCCTCTAGGGGCATTAAGGTATCTGTAGACGTGCCCAGCGGTGTGGATTCGGACAGTGGACAGGTTACAAGCGGTTGCATCAAAGCAGATTACACGGTGGCCTTTACAACCCTCAAGCCAGCCCACGTTATCTTCCCTGCTGTTGATTACTGCGGAAGGATACACACGGCCTCCATAGGCGTTCCTGAGGACATTATAGCCGCACTGGATACCAATATAAGAGCCATAGATTTTGATTATATTAAATCTCTGCTGTCAAATCGCCCCCGCAACACAAATAAAGGTGATTTTGGCAAGCTGCTTAGTGTGTGCGGCAGTCTTGGTATGTGCGGTTCGGCTGTTATGGCGGCCAAAGCTGCGGTTTGCTCCGGCACAGGCTTGGTTAGAATGGCTCTGCCTCTTTCTATTTATCCGGCGGCCTCAAGCCAGATTGTAGAGCCTGTTATGTCCCTTTTAGAGGAGAACGAAACGGGTACAGTTTCAGTCTCCTGCCTGCCTAAGCTGCTTGCAGAGCTTGCGAAATCAAATGTATGCCTGATAGGCTGCGGCCTTGGCCTTAACGACGATGTGCGTGAGGTTGTGCGCACTATAATCAGGGAGTCGGATGCTCCCCTAGTTATAGATGCAGACGGAATTAACGCAATTTCAACCGATTTAGACATATTAAGGGAGGCAAAAGCTCCCCTTGTTATGACACCCCACCCGGGGGAGATGGGCCGTCTGGTGGGCAAAACCGCCGAGGAGGTTCAGCTACAGCGCATGGAAGTGGCCTCTTCCTTTGCCCGTACCTATGGCGTGTATTTGGTGCTAAAGGGCGCAAATACCATAATAGCAGACCCTGAGGGCAGTATATTTGTAAATTTAACGGGGAATCCCGGCATGTCCAAGGCGGGCAGCGGAGATGTGCTGGCTGGGCTTATTGCCTCCCTTGTGGCGCAGGGGCTCTCGGCTCAGGATGCAGCCGTGGCGGGGGTTTATATCCACGGTGCGGCAGGTGACAGGGCGGCGGAGAAATACTCCCAGCACTGCATGATACCCCTTGATATAATAAGCGAATTTGCGCCTATTTTTAGAAGGATAGAAGAATAGATGCTGCAATAAAAACTAAGAAAGGACGCAGGAATCCCCCGCAAAATATTTTTTGCAGTATTTTGTGTGCGGACTCTCTAATACATGGTGTTGCTAAAGTACTTAAAGCTATTTCGTTTAAAACACTATATAAAAAATCTGTTGGTTTTTCTGCCGCTCATCTTCGGTGGACAGTTGCTTGGCTCTAAGGCGATTAACTCCCTGTGGGGCTTTATTGCCTTTGGGCTTATAAGCTCCGCCGTATACATAATTAACGATATTCGGGACGCAGAGAAGGACAGGCAGCACCCCACTAAACGTAACAGACCAATAGCAAGCGGTGCAATCTCAGCAAAGCGAGCCGCTGCGCTTGTGCCTGTTTTGGTTATTCTTGCTCTGGGCTTAAATTACCTTGCCACAGGCTTTGAATGGCTTACCTACGCCATTCCTCTCGCATATCTGGCTTTAAATATAGCCTATAGCTTTGGGCTTAAGAACATACCTATTATTGATATAACCATACTTGCATCTGGCTTTTTGCTGCGCTTGATTTACGGTGCGGCCTTAACGGACATAGCAATATCAAAATGGCTGTATTTAACAGTTATTGCAGCCTCCTTTTATCTTGCGCTGGGCAAGCGCAGAAATGAGCTTATCAAGCACTCAGGGGACGCTACCCGCAATGTGCTGGCCTATTACAATAAAGGTTTTTTAGATAAAAATATGTATCTGTGCATGGCTCTGGCGGTTACCTTTTACTCCCTGTGGAGCATAGACAGTGTAACCACCCAGAGAGTTGGCAACCAGAATCTTATTTGGACAGTGCCTATAGTACTGCTTATCTGCATGAAATACAGCATGGTTATAGAGGGCAGCTCCGACGGCGACCCTGTGGAGGTTTTGCTGGGAGATAAGCTGCTTCTTGGCCTTATTGCTGTGTTGGCGGCTGTTATTGGGGCGGTAATTTATCTTTAAATGTGAAGACTTTGTAACGTTTTGTGTTCCGGACATATTCCAAGCAAAGCAAGTGTGTATTTGGAGAAAAAAACTGCAAATTCTTGCTGTTTTATAGCTATAATCACGAGGCGGTATAAAATTTTTTTAGAAATATTACTATAAAACGCCCATAAAAAGATACAAATTATATCTTTTTACAGAAAAACTATGAATTTTGTTCATAGTTTAAGCTTTAACATAACGTTTCGAGCAAGAAAAACCAGTTGATTTAAATGTCAACTTAATGTAAAATATAAGGGAGAATTAAGCTCGTTTAGTAATGTTTGTTTAAGGAGATGCAAAAATATGCTTAAAAAGAAACTTCTTTCCATCCTTTTGGCTATTGCCGTGTGTGTTTCAACAATGGCATTTACAGCCTCAGCAGTGGGTACAACCTGCGATAACGGCCCCGTTACCGACGGTGTTGAAAATCCAGGCCCATTTTCGAATTCCGTTCTTGCCACGTGGAACACCGCCTCTGCGCTCAGAGGACAGGAGCAATGGTTCTTCCTTGATTATCTTTCAAAGCAGAGTGGCTGGTATCAGGGCTATGATATTATAGCTCAGGCAGGTTGGCTTTATAACCCTACCTTTGGCAGAATGTATTCTTGGGAAAGTCCCCGCTCTATCCAAAAAAAGATAGATTACATCAACAAGAAGAACTTGGGCGGTACTATTGTTTGGGACACCTCTGGTGATAACCTAAGCTCCTTTGCCATGTTTAACAACATGAAGGCTTTAAAGGATGCAGGTAAAGAGGTTATTGCCTACTACGGAAACTGGGAGGTTTACGGCGATCAGTCTGCTTCCGGTGAACACGTTCAGGGGCAGGACGAGACTACCATTCCTTGGAATCAAATCACCACGCTCAACTACTCCTTCTTTGCTATTTCCGATGGTCTAACCCATCATAGCACAGAGGCAGGGAATACCTCTGCTTGGGTGCAAAATAAGGTTGTGCCAAAGTACAAAATAGTTACCACCGATATGAGCATAGACTTTAGCTGGAAGGAATCCGACACTCCAAGCAAGGATGTTTGGGATTCGGGCGGCTCTAACGGCATGTCAAATGCAATGGCAGGTGTTGGTGCACGTTATGGCCTTGACGCCATGGCTTGGATGGATTATTTCGGCTACTACAACTTCGGCCAGCTTGAGGACTTTAACAAGATTTCTCAGGAGAAGGGCGTAGACATAATGCTTTCAGTAGGCGGCTGGACACGTTCAGAGATGTTCAGTGAGATGGCCTCATCTCAGGCTAACCGCTCTGTATTTATTGAGAGCTGCGTGCAGTTCCTTAAGGATTACCCCAACTTTGACGGTATAGACCTTGACTGGGAGTATCCGGGTGCTGATCGTGAGCCGGAGGATAATTCTGACAGAGGCAACCACGTTTACACAACTCCCGAAGCAGACAGAACAAATTTTGTATCTCTTGTGCAGGAAATGCGAACAAGATTTAACCAAGAGTGGGGCACAGGTGCAACCCGCAAGCGTTTAACTGCTTGCTCCTCTGTTGACCATGCTCCCCAGTGGGATGCTGTAGAGCAGAAGTACACAACACCTAAGCTTACTTGGTTTGACGCTGCTGCAATGTATAGTTCTCTGGATTCAATCAACATCATGAGCTATGACATGGCAGGTGCAGGTTGGTCTAACCCTGGCTATGGCACTCAGCTTTATAGTGATGAGTCCAGTGAGTGGGCTACCGCAAATGCTGTTGAGCATTTCTTGAGCCAAGGCGTTCCCTCACAAAAAATCATGGTTGGTACTCCCCTTTACGGCCCTGGATGGAGCGGTATAACAAGGAACACCACCAATATTCCCTCAACTAAGTATATTCCCACACAGCTGCCGTATCCGCAGGTTAGCGGACTTAAGGGCAACAATATAGTTGTTAATACCAATATCACTAAGGATTTGGATATTAAATACACATTCTATGATAACTCCGAGCGTACACCTGAGCAGGTTCACGAGCCTGTTGCTTATCAAATAGTAAGCGGCAGCCAGTATATTCAGGTTATAACAGACCCGAACACAGGCAAGCTCTCGGTTAAGGGCGTAGCCCCTGGTACAGCAAGGCTTAAGGTTACAGAGGCTCTTGACAGCTTGGCTTCAGAGGAGTTTACAGTAACAGTTATAGGCGAGGTTGAACCCCTTGTTTTAACAAGCGTTACAGCAACTAAGAGCGGCAACAACTACAATGTTACAGCTGTTGCAGCCGGCGGCGTTGACCCATATGTATACTATGCCTATGTATTAAAGGATGGCAAGGTTTGGTATAAGCTGCTGGAGTCCGGCACACCTAACTTCTCCTTCACTCCCACAGAGAGCGGCACCTACAAGGTTGTAGTTTATGTCCGTGACCAGCAGAGGAGTCAGGCGAAGAATCAAACAACCTTCACCTTCTAGGTATCATTTAAGATTTAATTGTAGCTCAAATCGGCCTCAGGCAGCAACCTGAGGCCGATTTTTTAAGTTGTGATAAACACTCAAAAACCGCATGATTAAGCCACTCGACTAAGGGTCGAGGGGCAAATTTGCTTAAAACCCTTGAATTTTTGAAAACAAGCGGGTATACTTTTGACATCACAAAAAAGTAAAGGAGTTTTTACCATGCAAGAAAAAAGTACTTTCGGATTATTTATTAGTCAAAAGCGTAAGGAGAAGGGCTTAACTCAAAGGGAGCTTGCCGATATACTCTATGTGAGTGAATCCGCAGTTTCAAAGTGGGAGCGCGGGCTTTCGTATCCGGACATTACCTTGGTTGGTGGGCTGTGCAAGGCCTTGGA
>JAISYX010000013.1 GCA_031269595.1 Oscillospiraceae bacterium | reverse complement strand
GCATTGCTCCGAGCTCTTTTGCTTTTTCTTTCCACCCTATTGGCAGATATTCTTTTATTTTTTCCATTCCCTTAGTTTAACATGTTTTTTAGGTTAACGCAAGTGGGGCAGACACATAGGTCTGACCCTACGGTTTTGGCAAACTTAAATATAACTATACCGTATATTTTAACGGGAAATTTTAAAATTTTATTAAATTCTGCCCTAAAGCTATATAAACTTTAGCTAAACTGTGTTATGATTAATTTAATAAATTAAAAACGGTGCTTAAATTAATGATTGATAATATTAAAAATTACATAAAGGGCTTTAAGCTTAACGCTATCTCCCTTTTGATAATTGCAGGCTGCTTGCTGCTTGCGGGCTTTTTTGCACTGCTTATAATAGGCGGCAGGGAGAAGTCAGGCCGTTCAAATTCAAGCTCCAGCTTTGATGCAAATGAATTTTATGCCCATCTTAAATTTGAGCTGGATACCACAGACCCCTTGATAGACCTGCGTTTTTTGGATTCGGCGCACCTTTACGGGCTGACCTTTAATAAAGAGGATGCATTCTCGGTTTATTTTCTGGATTTAAACACAGGGGAGGCCTTGCAGCAATTTTCGGTGTTTATTAATGAAGGCGAGGATTATTGCAATCTTACAAAGTTGAATAATGGCGGCTATGCCTTTACTACCAGCTCCCGTGTGGTGTGGGCTAATGAAAAGCTTGAGCCGCAAAACGAGTTCCTTTTTCCTAGCTCTGCCAAAGGGATTTACGACTGCTCACTCTCCCCCTCGGGGGCAAATATATGCTATGTTACAGCCAAGGGGCTGTATGTAAACAGTCTTGATTTTGACAGGGAAACCCTGCTTGTCCCCTCAAATGACGGGAACAGCACCTACACCTTTAGCGACCCTGAATGGCTTAACAAGGGCAGCACTATAACCTACCGCTACAAAACAGAGGAGAGCATGGATTCTGTTGGCTTTGCCAATATAGACGGCTCAGGCCGCCAGATTTACAAGGCCTCCTTTGCCTATGATTTTGTTTGCATAAGCTCCGAAAACTGCATTTTCTTTTCAAACAGCTCCGCAATGCTTATACCTCACGGGCATACCGAAGAGAAGCAGGATTTTCGCCTGAATTTTAGCGATGTTATGTCTGTAACGGCAGATTCTGATGGTAAGCGGCTGATTATATCCAGCGGAGACGGCAAGGATAAGCCTGTTAAATTTAGCTTTTTAGACTTTAAAAGCGGCCTAGTTGATTTGGCCTTTGCTGTTTCGCTTAAGCTGCCCGCTCCAACAGAGCCTGTTGCGCTTTATTCTAATGGCAATTTTGCCGCACAGGTTGAAGCTGACCTAAATAACAAAACAAGAGTATTTATATATTATTAATTTGCGGAGGTGTTTTTATTTTGTCTGTTACTCCTTTATTCTTCCTTGCACTGTGTATTATTATAGGCATAAGTATTTTTGTAAGGGTTAAGAGGAAGCCTAACTTCCCCATTATTACCCTTTCGTTTTTACTAAGTCTGCTATTATGCATACTGCTTATGTTTGCGGTAAACAATGCAATTAACACATCCTCGCCCCACAGCCTTTGGGATTCTCTTACCTCTGTATTTATTCTTAACAGGGGCTCCGGCTTGTCTGTGCTTTACAGTGCCTTTTCAAGCCTTAAGGCTGCGGTTATACTCTTGCTTATAGCCGTGCATTTTAGCCTTTTTGTAGAGACGGGAATAATATTTTTAAACAAAAAGCAGCGCAGCTAATATCTGCGCATAGGGAGGAAGCTTATTAATGTCAAGTAGAGTAAGACCGTGGATATTCATTGGCTCATTTGTGGTGGCCTTTGGAACTATAATTCTTGTAGCTATGCTAACAATATCAGGGAATGACGGCGGCGAGCCTATAAAGGTGCTGTCCTCTGCAGCGGCGCAAGGCGGCACAGAAGACCAAGAGGATAACGAGGGCGGATTAGCCTCGATTGTGGGCGCACCTAGTGCATTAAATGCAAACGGAGAATGGAAGCGCACAGAGGTTAAACAGGCTGAAGAGGCCACCTTGAAAATCTCAAATCAGGGCGAAACCTCCTTTGCGTTTGAGCTTGCGGCCAAAAACGGTGAGAAGTCCGGCTCTGTTAGCGGTACTGCTGAATTCTTAACAGAAAATGCAGCTGTGTTTAATGCCGGAAATGAAAAGGCCACGCTTAAATTCACCTTTTCAGGTGAAGAGGTAAGCGTGACACATACAGGAAATGACACCGATTTGGGCTGTGATTCAACTGTTACCTTTGACGGCAGCTATACGCAAGGGAATCCAGAATACAAGGATGCAGATACAGGCAAAAATAATCCTGCCTATTCAAAGGATTTAATTAAATCTCAGTTGATACTCACCAGCATTAAATCTGCGCTGAGCAAGGATGATTTTGCGGTGTATCAGGCCATTATGACAGACGAGAATATCAGGGATATGATACCGCCCTCTGAGCTTAAATATGACAAGGACGGCAATAAAATATGTGTAGATGAAGAGCTGGACGCTATAAAATATCAGGCTGTTGTAACAGGCGCAGGCACAGAGGCTCTGCTGGCCTGCAAGCCTGACGGCAAGATTTATCTGGGGCTGTATATGATGGGTGAGGTGCGCTATTACACCAACGATGGCAAATACAAAAACACTCCGCCCAAATGTATGAAAACCTTTGCGGAATCACGTGGGGCGGAGCTTAAGAATCTTACGAAGTAAGATTCTTAATTCATAATTCATAATGAAGGTGATTTGCTGCGCAAATTTAAATTAAATGGTATTTGCCCAATCTTGCATTTACAATACTTCATGCATAATGCATTAATCATAATTATGAATTATGCATTGAAAAACTCGCCTTGCAGGTTAACCCCATCTGCACCTGTAACCAGCACCTTGCAAATCCTCCCACGCAGGTCTTCTTCTGATTTGCAGTGTACAATACTATAATTGCCCGAATAGCCCTCATAGGTATTCGGGCTTATTTCTTTTTCAAAGAGAACATAACAGCTTTGGCCTACCTGAGCTTTTGCAAAGTCCAGTGCGGTTTTGCGGGCTGCTTCTATCATTAGCTTGCTGCGCCTCTCCTTTTCAGGGTTGCTAAGCTGATTGGGTAAATCATAGGCCTTTGTGCCCTTGCGGCGGGAATAGGCAAACACATGAGTGCGTGCAAAGCCTATCTCCTGCACAAAGTCAAGGGAGGCGGCAAACTCCTCATCTGTTTCGCCTGCAAAGCCCACCATTATATCTGTGGTTATGCTTGGATTTTTAAAGCACTGCCTTATTTTAGCCGTTACACGGCGGTAATCATCACAGCTGTAGTGCCTGTTCATGCGCTTTAAGGTTTCGTCACAGCCGCTTTGCAGCGAGAGATGGAACTGGGGGCATAGCTTTGGCAGCTTTGCAAGCTCGGATATAAGCTCATCCTCCATTAAATCAGGCTCAAGAGAGCCGAAACGTATGCGCTCAACCCCTTCCAGCTTGCTAAGCTCAGCCGCTGCATCCAACAGAGTGAGGCCTAAATCCTGCCCATAGGCAGAGAGGTTTATGCCCACCAAAACAAACTCCTTAAACCCTGCCAAGGCAAGACCATCCGCCTCCTCAAGCAGCTTATCAAGCGGCTTTGAGCGCACTCTGCCCCTTGCATAGGGGATAATGCAATAGGAGCAAAAGCGGTTGCAGCCGTCCTCAATTTTAATAAAGGCTCTGGTGTGGTTCTCAAAGGCCTCAATGCTGCTCTCTTCAAAGGCATCGCCGGACTTGTGGGGCAGGATATTAACAATGCGCCGGCCGTCTTGTAAAAAGGCCTCAAGTGCGGGCAAAATGGCTTGGCGGCTCTGATTACCCAGCACTATATCTGCCTGAAGGAGTGCCGCACTCTCCTCAGGAAAGGCCTGAGGCATACAGCCGGTGAGCACAATGATACAGGCGGGATTTTCACGCCTTGCTCTGTTGAGCAGCTGCCTGACCTTGCGGTCACTCTGTGCGGTAACGGTGCAGGAGTTGACAATAAACACCTCAGGCATGGCCTCGGCGGGGCTGAGCACATAGCCGTGTGAGCACAAAAGGCTGGATATAGCCTGAGATTCGTATTGATTAACCTTGCAGCCCAAGGTTTCGATTGAAAAGCTTAAGGAGTGAGTTGTTTGCATATTGTTCACCTGTAGTTGAGTCTCTCTAAAAACTGTAGGGGCAGACCTATGTGTCTGCCCAGATTGCTGTAAACTTCCCGTTTTTGGGCAGACACATAGGTCTGCCCCTACAAGGCTAACAGGTTTGATAGAGATACTAAGTTGTTTAAATAAAAATCAGCGGGCGAGATTTCTCGCCCGCTGATTTTTAAACTAAAATTAATCCATTATGCCACAATAAACGGCGAAATTTGAGAAACAAAATCGCAGCCTTCTTCACATTCGGCTTTAACTGTGAGCAAATTTGCTAAAGGTAGGCTGAGCACACCCATAATAGATTTTGCGTTAATGGTGTATCTGCCTGAAACTAAATCTACGCTAAAAGGAGTTTTGGTTGCAATGGAAACAAAAGACTTAACTGCATCAATGTTAGTAAGGGTTACGTTTGCTTGATACATACTTGCTTTACGGGCTTACCCGTAATTCGCCACCTTTCATTTTTGGGCAGGAGCTTTAAGTCCTGCATGTTTATTCGCATTTTTTTGAGCAATCTCAATTGCTCCTTTAGTATATTAGTCTCTTTTTTTCAAAAAGTCAATATTTTGTATACAATTTGAATAAAATTCTAAATATTGTGTGACATTGTTTTGAATTTATAGTTTAAATTACAAATAAACTCCGACCGGAGGCTAAAAATCAGAGGCCAGAAGCTAGAAATTGCCCTGTTGCAACCTGGTAGGGGACGATGTCCACAT